>CAJOQT010000043.1 GCA_905236875.1 uncultured Prevotella sp.
CAGCATGATTACCAAAGGTTTGCCACCTTGCTTGATGACCTTCAAGTCGCTTTGAAAGCCAACGCTGGTAAAGAATGCCAGCATAAAGACATCCCTCAATGTACCATCGAACGACACCTCAATATGGAACCAGCTATATATCATCAAAGTCATCAATGAAAAGATGATACCACCGCTTACTGGCGACGGCACACAGAACTTCTGAAGGAAAACAACCTTTCGCGTTAAAACCATACCGACGAGGAGAGCTAAGGCGCCAATGCCGGCTGTCTGAATCATATCCAGTTCAATACTTGTCATACTCACTTGCTTGTTTTCGTTAGAATCTATATTGCAACCTGATATTGGCAGCATGTCTGTTTACTTTAGCTTCACTACAGAATGCATCAAACATATCATGCCAGTCAACACCCACATTCCATTTCCGTCCAATTTGCTTGTTCACAGACAGACATCCATACACGGGTACGCAAGTTTCCTTGCGTCTTGGTGAATTCTTGGTATAATAGACCACCTGCATACCTATCTGCCATTCATGAGGAAGATAAGCAGTCGGAGCAAAGCGGAATGAAGCGTATGTTCCACTCTTAGCTGCATATAGATTTGATCCACCTGCCAAAGTCAACCCATTCGGACGATTGGTACTCACCATCGTCTTCCAATAAGCCGATGCCCCCAGTTCTGCAAAATTCTCGCCGTCTTCAACGGTATAATAACTTGCCTCCGTCTGCACCGTCAACTTCTGCCTGCTATAGGCGTATCCCAGTTTTACTTGATTGATAGTCCGTTCCACCAACTCTCCCTTGGTAATCGCCCATTCCTCATCAGAAAGCGTATTGATATTCATAAAGAGAGACTGGTGGGAAGGATTATAGTATTTGCGATAATAGCCCAACTGGATCTGATTCCGACTGTCTGGTACATAGATGACGCAGGCATTCGCATTGTCACGGGTATCGGCATGCTTTTGACTGATTCCAGCATCCGACAGCTTATAGTTGTAGAACATCACACGATTACCAACTGTCAACTTCCACTGAGGCAAGGCATAGGTAAACTGCAGATAGATATCATTATTGAAGACATCCCAGCTCCTGTCCGTATCCTTTTGTCTGGTCATCAGGAAATCTCCCTCGGCACCCAGCATCATCGACAGCCGCTTGGTCAGCAAAGGCGTATTCAGCTCAACGATATATAATGGCAGTTTGTTGGAGAGAGTTTGATCACTGGCATACTGATAACCGCCCACGACGAGCAGTTCCGTACCCAGGTCATTGAAGGTGTGGAAGTATCTTGCCCTTCCCATAACCTTACGTGACGTAGCAGAAGGATGGTCGAGATATTGCTGGGTGAAATAGGTCAACAGCTTGTTCCTGTCGTCAAAACGGTTCGTCATGTGAAGCGTCAGATACTCCTCATTCCCATCCTGATGACGATAAGAAGCATTGGCATAGAGGTCAGTATGCTGACTGCCGTATAGTACATTCACGGATCCGATGCCAGCAACCTCCTTCCCAAAGTCTCCCTGTCCTTCCACAAAACCATTCAACCCTTCGGGCATCTTCATGTTGATGTCCAGCACCCTACCCATTCCAATGGTTCCTTTCGCGACACCCGTATTGTCACAGACCTGAATCTTAGCAATGTCCTTGGCTTTCATCTGACTAAGAATCAACCTTGTGTCGCCGTTCATCGGACAGTTGTCGATGCGGAGGTTATAGTTGGAGATGACATCCTCATAACCGGCAATCATCAGCTCTGGCACCATCTGGAGTACGTCCATCAACGACTCTTCCCCCGTCAGTTCCATTCGCTGAGGATAAATCATCGTCCTGTCTGCCTTGATCTCAACGATGGGCAAATCTCCTTCTGCGAATATCGGGACAGAAAAGAGCAAAAAGCTGAACAATATGAGAAAATGACGATTCATTTTGCAAATATACGGTTTTTTCTTTTAATATGGTTCTCATTCCATAGTTTTTTTGTATTTTTGCAGCATGAAGGTCGTAATTGCCATAGATTCATTCAAAGGATGCCTGACTTCAAAGGAAGCTAACGAGGCTGCTGCTGAGGGCATCCGTAGGGCCTATCCTGACGCAGAGATCGTGAAGGTGCCCGTCAGCGATGGTGGTGAGGGGTATATGGAAGCATTCCATGCTGCCATTGGAGGCAGGCTGGAAGAAGTGACAGTGAGAGACCCGCTGATGCGTCCTGTCATGGCGAAGTATCTGTTACACGACGATCTGGCTGTGATTGAGATAGCCCAGGCCAGTGGCCTGACCCTGCTGACGAAGGAGGAGCGCAACCCAATGGTGGCAACGAGCTATGGAACAGGCCAACTGGTGGCTGATGCCGTACGAAAGGGGGCCAAGCACATCATCGTGGGACTTGGTGGCAGTGCAACCAGCGATGCTGGCATTGGCATGCTCAGAGCGCTCATCGAGAGCCTCCCCCCAGCCCCCTCCGATAGAGGGGGAGAATGGGGGCGGCAACAAATATGGGATGATATCACAGCTTTCAAGGATGTCACGTTCACCATCGCTTCTGATGTCAAGAATCCGCTTTATGGCGAAAATGGCGCAGCCCATGTCTTTGCCCCTCAAAAGTTTGCAATTGAGCGAGGGAAATCGGAACTCGTTTCTATTTCCGAGCGTGAGCAAACTCGACCAAAGGTCAAAGGGGCTACAAAGGAGATCGTACTCGCCCTCGACGAACGGGCCAGAAAGTTTGCAGAGGTCTCTGCCAGACATTTCGGCTACGACCGTTCACAGATGCCAGGTGCTGGCGCTGCAGGCGGTCTTGGCTATGCCTTCCTGCAATACCTCAACGCAAAAAGTATCCCAGGTATCCAGTTATTGCTCGATACCATCCGCTTCAAAGACCTCGTCGCAGATGCAGACCTCATCATCACTGGCGAGGGCTCAGCTGATCGTCAGACGCTGATGGGCAAGCTGCCAATGGGCATTCTGGAACAATCCGGACGCGTCCCCGTCATCCTGATAGCTGGCAGAATCAGCGACCGCGAAGACCTCCTGAAAGCAGGCTTCGCCCACGTTGAATGCATCAACCCACCTGACCTCCCCCTCGAAGAAGCCATGTGCAAGGAGGTGGCCCAACAAAACATCCGCCAACTGTTCATTTCACAGAACCCCATACTGTAACAGATATGAAATTCAGAAATATCATAGAGGAAATCAAGTTCTATTTCAACATCCTGCCCGATAAGGAAGACGAGTAGGATATCATTGCACGGATCAGTAGCGATGTGTCGTTCAAGGGGCCCCACCTGTGGGTGCTTATCTTTGCCATTTTCATCGCCTCGTTGGGCCTGAATGTCAATTCAACAGCAGTCATCATCGGTGCCATGCTCATCTCTCCCCTCATGGGACCTATCATCGGCATAGGTTTGGCGGTGGGTATCAACGATCTTGACCTGTTTAAACGTTCGTTGAAGAACTATGGGGGTGGCAACGCTCATCAGTGTACTTACCACCATGGTCTATTTCCTGATCTCACCGTTGAGTGAGGTGCAGTCGGAATTATTGGCCCGTACGTCGCCAACACTCTACGATGTGCTCATCGCCTTCTGTGGCGGAGCAGCAGGTATCATCGCCCTTTGTACACGAGGCAAGGGCAACAGCTTAGTCGTGGTGGATTTGAAGAACTAAATTATACATTGCCCAAATAGACATGCTGGATGCCTGCTTCTTGGGCGATGTGCAGGGCTGATTTCAGGGTGGAAACGGGTGTTGGAGGAAGGTCCTGCATCTTATATCTGGGGAAGAAGCGGCTGAAGTGGAGAGGTGTTGAGGCGAGGCCGTTTGCAACAATCCATTGGCACATCTGGCGAATCATGTCCATATCGTCGTTGATACCAGGGATGATAAGGTTGGTGAGTTCTATCCAGACGCCTGCATCCCTCATGGCAAGGATCGTATCAAGGACAGGCTGCAGGCGACCGCCGCTGATGCGCTGGTAGATGTCGTTGCTGAATGATTTCAGGTCGATGTTGGCGGCATCGAGGTAGGGCAACAGGTCGGCAAGCGGCTTCTGACAGACGTAACCTGCTGTCACAAGGATATTCCAAAGACCCTTTTCATGCGCCAGACGGGCCGTTTCCGTCACATATTCTATGTAGGTGAGCGGTTCTGTATAGGTGTAGGCAATGCCTGGACAATGGTGTTCCAGACAAAGACTAACGACAGCTTCTGGCGAGAGATCGTAATAACCTGCATCGGAGGGTACGACCTGCGAGATCTCATGATTCTGACAGTTCAGACAACGGAAATTACAGCCCGTACAAGCGATGGACAGACATGTCGTACCTGGATGGAAATGATACAGCGGTTTCTTCTCAATCGGATCGATGGCCAGCGAACAGGGCTTGGCATAGACCTCGCTGACAAGCAAACCGTCATGATTCCTGCGACTTCTGCAACGTCCAGTCCGTCCGTTGGCAATCTGGCAATGGTGCGGACAGAGCAGACATTCCACCGTCCCATCGTCCAACCGCTGATAATATCGACACTCTTTCACGCTGCGCAAGCAAATTATACACTATTCACTTTTACCTCAGAATACGATGGCCTCATATACATAGAGTTCCGCATCGCGCCAGCCATCCCAGCCCAGTCCGGCCTTGTCCTGAGAGCAATGTCCCACGAACTCCTCTTTCGTCCAGTTCACCTCATCGGCCACCTGTGGCAGGAACGTGCCACTACGATGGCCTTTTCGGATATAGATACCATGTCGGTGCAACTCGAATTCATCCAGACTCTGAATACGCCGCATAGGAGTAAGGACGGAGATTTCAATGTCGATATCATCCAGCTCTTCACGAGACAATGGCGAGAATCTCGGATCTTCGAAAGCAGCGGCCCGAGCCATCTCTGCCACAATCTCATACAAGGGTATATCCTCTCCGAAATGGCCGATACAGCCTCGTAAGCGCCCCTGTTTATGGAGGGAGACGAAAGCACCACACTTTTGATTTAGTGTAGAGTTTAGAGTGTAGAGTGGAGAGTTTGCTACCGCCACACCCTTGCCATCAAGGCTGTCCTTGATGCTATCATAGGCTATCTTCTTCAGCATGCCTTTTTCTTCATCAGTTAGCGAGAAGGTCTTTTCTTCGCCTCTGAGGATTGCAAAGGCATGATAGCCCACCACACGACCCGGATCATGGTCATCGATGTCGCCAGAATTCTGATAAAGCAGATGTTTCACTTTATAACGCTTGTCCATCATCAGCATCAGCGTGATGATAGGGAATCCGCCGCAGGCACTCGTGGCCAGATTACGGATGTCGCTTCTGGCATTGGACTCGATGGCAGCGATAAACGCCTCCACATCACCACTCTCTACAGCCTTCCCCGTCTTGGCATCGACCTTGCAGGCATCCTCATACGATGGATAGTGGGAGAAGTCGCTACTCACGACAAAGAGATTCTCATCCGTAAAATAAGGCTTCAGCGTCTCTGCCAGCCGTTTCAGTTTATTGAAATCGTTGGTGGAAATGATAATGGGCACGATGGGAGGCACCTCTTTAGTGAAAGGTGAAGAGCGGAAAGTGAAAAATCTTTGCAGAAACGGCAACTGCACCTCCAGACAATGCTCGCGATCATGGGCCTCAGGCCGATAGGAGAAGGAACTGTCAGTAGCTATCAGCGCTTGAGCCGTCTCGCGATCTACCTTTACCTGTCCCAAGGGTGTTTCGTAATAGTCCGCCTCGCTATTCACCGAAGCCCCGTCCAACCACTCGTGATGGCTGGGTCCCAACAGGAATACCCGCTTATACTGCTTGTCCTTGGGAATCGACGTATAGGCCGCAGCTGCCACATTGCCAGAGAAATAGTAGCCCGCATGGGGCACGATCAGTGCTGCCACATGATCATACTGCGCGTCCTTGGCATGAAGCGTCAGAAAACTGTCCACCTCATGGCTGAGCTGCTGGGGGTCACCATCGTAAAACCTTCCTGCCTGAGTTGCCGGTCTCACCACTGGAGCCGGCGTTTGTCCTTCACAATTCATCATCATCATGGTTGTTAGGATTAGTATGATCGTTTTGATTCTCATGATTTGAAGGCAAATATAGACATATTCTTCGAAACTCCCAAATATTCGGACCACATTTTTTGTTGATATGGTTATTATTCCATCTATTTTTTGTACCTTTGCACCGAAAATGCATCGGAAGATGATAAGGAACAAGAGAGAAACAGTACGTAAACACAAAAACGTGAAAAGGTATTTTTTAGTATTTATCTGTATCATGGCTGTCTTACAGGATGTTGGAGCTCAGGATTATTTCTCCTCTGCTTCCGATTTTGCACGCCTATATGTGGGGCCCGTTGAACCGCAGTACTCAAGATCGTTGCTGAATGACGTGCCATATTATAAAGACAATACAGACTTGTATGACGGTCGTGTCAGCTATTATGGTGTGGTCTATGATCATGTACGACTGCGTTTTGACCAATTGGAGCAGAGAGTTGTCGTCCTTTCTCCTGTAGGAAATTTCTTATGCCTGCCTGAACAAGAGCACATCGACTGGTTTGAGATGGATGGTCACAGATATATGCGTGATCCGGAGGACGGTTCACGGTATGCTTATTTGCTTTGTGACGGAAGCACTAACGGCATTCGTCTCTATCATAGTGTGTGGAAGGTGTATAGTGTTGATAAGGTTGTGGGAATGAAAAGCCTTAAGACTCTAAGCACTATGGAACAATATACGCTCATCGCCTCAGACGGAGAGATGCATCACGTGAAGCGTGCATCGGATGTGGCAAAGCTCTTTCCTGAACAGAAAAAACAGATCAAGAAGTTTGCGAAGAAGAATCATCTTTCCTTTTCAAAGAGTAAGCGTGACCAAAGCCTGAAGATGGTGGTGGAAAGCTTGGCTCCCCTGTCGTCCCCCGAGGGGGACACAAATGTTCTGGTGCAAGGTAATGAAGCCCACCCTGTCTCTCCTACATTCCCCGAAGGGGATACAAATGTTCTGGTGCAAGGTAATGTGTCCCCTTCGGGGGACGACGAGGAGGCTGGTTCCTCCCTGATCACCGGTATTCCTGTTCTTGATGATGATTCTGTTGCCACGACGGTGATTACGACAAGGACCTATATTGTGCCGGGTGTGAAGAAGGCGAGGGCAAGTGTTGCCGATGTTCAGGAACTTGACGAGATTGTCGTTGTCGGCGGTCGTCTGTCGGTTGTGGATAACATGATGATGGGTTCTGAAAAGTTCAAGCCCCAGCTGCTGAAGAACATTCCGTCGGCCTTGGGCGAGTCGGATATCATGAAGATCGTGCTCTCCCTGCCTGGTGTCACCACCGTTGGTGAAGCTTCAAGCGGATATAATGTACGAGGAGGTGCCACCGACCAGAACCTTATACTCTTCAATGGAGGTACTATCTATAATCCGTCCCATCTGTTCGGACTGTTCACGTCGTTCAATTCCGATGCGGTGGAGGATGTGGAGCTGTTCAAGTCCAGTATTCCCGTAGAATATGGAGGCAGGATAAGCAGTGTGCTGAAGGTGACCTCGAAGGAAGCCAACATGCAGAAGCTTACCGGTTCGGCGAGTATTGGTGCGCTTACCAGTAAGGCGAACATAGAGATCCCGATTGTCAGGGACCATGTGTCACTGCTGTTAAATGGCCGTACCACCTACAGCGACTGGATGCTCAAGAAGTTGCCGGAGAACAGCGGCTACAAGGACGGTACAGCAAACTTCTATGATTTCGGTGGCGTGCTGACGTGGAAGCCCAATAGCTTGCACCGCCTCAAGATTTATGGATATTGGAGTAATGACAAGTTCTCGTTCAGCTCACAGGAGGAGTATGGCTATCAGAACCGCAACGTCTCTGTAGAGTGGCGCTCTATCCTGAACGAGAGAATAACGGCTACGCTTTCTGCCGGACTTGACCACTACGACTACTTCAATGAAGACAGGAACACTGCTTCGATGGCTGCCCGGCTGAGCTTCGGCATTGACCAGCTGTGGGGCAAGCTGCATATCCGTCATCATCTGTCTGACAAGCAGGCTCTCTCATACGGCCTCTCCATGCAGCATTACAATGTGCAGGCCGGCAAGTACGAGCCTGTGGGTAGCCAGTCAAAGATTACGACCGATCAGCTGCAGAGAGAAAAGGCTCTGGAGAGTGCTGTATATATCGACTATGAGCGTTCGCTCACGGAAAAGCTGTCGGTTTCTGCCGGCTTGCGTTATACGATGTTCAATGCACTTGGCCCTCGAGACGTGAATATTTATGATGACGAGGAACTGCCCTCAGAGAGGACACTGTTGGAGACACGCCATGAAACAGGTGTCATCAAGACCTATCATGCTCCAGAGCTACGCCTGTCGGCCCGCTATGCCCTACAGGACAACCTTTCCTTGAAGGCAGGTTTCAACACGATGCATCAGTATATCCATAAAGTGTCGAATACCTCCATCATGTCACCTACTGATATCTGGAAGCTTTCCGACTTCAATATCAAGCCCCAGAGCGGCTGGCAGGCGGCTGCCGGTATCTATCATGAGACAAGCGACAAGAAATACGAGTTCTCTGCAGAGGTCTATTACAAGCATATTACCGATTATCTCAATTATCGCAGCTCTGCCGTTCTGCTGATGAACCATCACCTCGAGACCGACGTTATCTCGACCAAGGGCCAGGCATACGGCATAGAGCTGCAGGTCAAGAAGCCTACGGGAAAGCTGAACGGATGGATGAGCTATACCTTCTCACGCTCTTTGCTCCGTCAGGACGACAAGAGGGTGGCAATGCCGCTGAACGATGGCGACTGGTATCCTGCAGAATATGACCGGCCTCATGAGGTGAAGGCTGTGCTCAACTATAAGTTTACCGAGAGATACAGCCTTTCGAGCAACTTCAACTACTCCACAGGCCGTCCGACGACGGTGCCTGTCGGCAAGTATTACGACTCGCATAACCAGAAATACATGCCATACTATACGGACCGCAACACATACCGTATTCCTGACTACATGCGTCTGGACCTTGCGTTTAATATAGAGCCGACTCATAAGCTGACAAGCTTTCTGCACACGTCGTTCTCCATAGGCGTGTATAATGCCCTTGCACGCAAAAATGCCTATAATATATATTATGTCACCGAGGGTAGAGAGATAAAGGGCTACAAGCTGTCTGTGTTTGGTACCGCCATTCCATACGTATCACTCAATATACGATTCAATTAGGAAAAAGTAAGAGGGTAAAAAAGTAAAGATATGAAATATAAAGGATTTGGAAGTTCAAAGGTGTTGGGTGTGAAGGTTTTACCTTTTTGCCTTTTTGCCTTTTTACTTTTCTCATTGTCGGGCTGCATTGAAGAATACGAAGCAGACATTTCGTCAGAAGATTCCGACCTGCTCGTTGTCGAAGGCGCGATATGTTCTGGAAAACTGAACAAGTTCATCCTGTCGCGTACGCAGACGGTGAATTCTCACTATGCACCTCGTATGGTAACGGGAGCAAAGGTCAGTGTACGTGGGAGCGACGGCTCTGAATATACGACGCAGGAAGCCGATGGATACTATTCCTGCATGATTGACGGCCTCAATCCTGACGTAGGCTATTATCTGCATATCGAGACCGATGGTGAGGTCTATGAGTCTGAACCTCAGATACCTCTCCGTACCGAGGGAATAACGGAGGTGGTGGGGGTGCAGTACACTCCGGAAAGCAATATTGACGTGCTCGTCACCCCTGCCGAGCCTTTTGATCCTGATAAGGTGATCTACTATTCGTGGACATACGATGAAACATGGGAGGTGCATCCCGACTATACGACCATCTGGTATTTCGACACCGAAAACATGGTACCGGTCTATGATCCTCACCAGTTCCCTGAACGTGGATGGAAGGATGCATCAGGAACGGAAATCCTGGTTGCCTCAAGCCAAGGTTACCAGGGACAGCACATCCAAAGCCTCAAGCTCTACGACGTTGACCGTGGCAAAGAGCGTGTGTTTTACAGGTATAGCGGTCTTGTACACCAGCGTGCCATTTCAAAGGCTGAGTATGAGTATGAGCTTGCACGGCGTCAGGCCGGTTCAGAGATGGGAGGCCTGTTCACCCCGCTGCCTTCGGCCCTGCCTACCAACATCCACTGCCTCACGTCAAAGAAGCACGTAATAGGATTTGTGGGATGCGCGTTGAATACGAGTGAATACAGGTTCTTCCTTAATGCTGAGAATTATTCCATCCACCGTCCTCAAAATAAAGACTCCCGCAAATGGCTTGAAGGCTGTACCGAGTGGGATTGCTGCCGCATGGTGCTGGAAGAAGGCATGTATCTGTGCGAATGGGAAGACGAAAGATACAAGCCCAACGGTCAGTTACGGACGGCATGGGCATACGACTATCAGCTTGACGTAAGGTTAAGAAACGCATATCTAGAAAAACCTGATTTTTGGTAATGGTAAGAAAGAAAACTATATTGAACATGAAACGTTTAGCATCCATATTATCCGGCGGTCTGTTGTCTCTTGTCTGCTATAGCTCCTTTGCCGTGAGTGTTGAGACCGACCGTGCATGGTATCTTGCCGGCGAGGCGATGAAGGTCAGCGTGACTGACGACAATGCCCTGATAGCTTACGCTGAGCTATGTGATACGCATAGCCTGGCGGCCGGTACCGTGATAAGTCTTAAGGACGGGGTAGGGAAGGGAGTCATTGAACTTCCCGCAGACCTCCATAGCGGGTACTACGTGTTGTCAGTATATGCCCGCCACAACACCAATGTGTCTCATCGCCTTGTCGCTGTCGTCAACCCTCTTCACAAGAGTCCTGACGACGATATAGAGTGGGTAGAGGGAGACAGTTGCTGGGCGGAAGAGCCCCCCCTCCCTCAACAGGGAGGGGATGGGGGTGGGTCTGTCCGTGAGACTGAAGGCCACATCATCAGGGCACGTGTCAGGAATGTCTATGACGGTCATACCTTCAGTGCCAGCCAGATTCGTCCTTCTATAGGTATAGTCGGGAAACAGATACACTATTTTGAGGGCAAGATGATCAATGACTCCATCGCAGTCTTCTACACCTACGGCATCCACGGCAAGCAGCCTTTGGTGCTTTCTGCCATGTCATCTACTGGCGTGAGCCTGCCTGTCGAGATGATCAGTCCGTTTGCCATCTTGCTCCCGAAGCAGCTCCCGCATCTTGTGTTCCATTACCAGCGCAGCGAGGTGGAAGCCCGCTCCCTTGACATGCAGCGTCATCAGATAGCCATTGCACCGGCCAAGCGTGAGCTGCAGCTGGGTGACTATGCAGATGAAACGGCAGAAGACGGAGTGCCGTTGGACTATGATGAGACGCTGTTTGGCAAGAAGCCGGACCTGACCTATAACCTCGACGAGTACCGTCAGTTCCTCACCATCAGGGAAGTGCTACTGGAGTATGTGGTATGTGTCAAGAAGATAAAGAACAATGGCCTGACACAGCTGATTGTCCGTAAAGAGCAGGAGTACTACAATACTTTTATGCCGTCACTGGTGCTCATCGACGGCATGCCGGTCTTCGACGTAGAACGGCTCCTGAGCTATGATGCCCGCCGCATTCACTATATCAACATCTACGGCAGCCAATACACCTTTGGCAATGGCGTGTATAATGGTGTCCTGTCGTTCATAACCCGCTCCGGGCGACTCACCAACTATCCTACCGAGCCCAACGTGCAGTATCTGGTATATGAATTTCCCTGAAAAGGCATGTTCTCTGATACTTTGGGATGTCGTTGATTAGTTTACTGCCATCACCAGTCATACAATTCGTTCTAATTCATGTCTCAATATCTTTTTACGTATGATGCGTAGTGAACGTTGCATGGCTTTTGCCAACTTTTCTAATTCCCACCCGAAATCTGTATCGCTTTGCGATAAAACTTCATAACGACCGCGTCTGCCCAAACATTCCACAGACAATGTTGTCTTCAGGAACTCATATTGAGCCCATTTCCTACTCGCAATCTTGGCTTCATGGTTCCAGTAATCAAGGTCACATCCAAAGATGTCGCAGTCAATGACATCAAAGCCCCTACGATCCGTAATACCACCTGCATCACCAGGCCATGTTTCATAAATGAAATCGTTACGGAAGTGACAACCTATGATATTCTTCTCTGTGATGGTGACCCCGCAGAATGTGACCAACAACACTTCACATTCTTCGTCACTCACCAAATCCTCTTCATGATACTGCGAGTCTTTTATAGTTTGCTCTCCCCATTGCCAAAGAAAGTGTTCCTTATATCCATTGGAACGCAATATCTCTTCACATCTGTCAGACACTTTATCCGCCATTTGCGGAGCGTGATGTTTCAAAAGATTAGAATAACCCATCAATGGATTCGCATGTAGTTCTCTGCTTTTTCTCAGCAATCTCATAACAAAATCGTACTCCTTATCACTTACTTCCAGATCGCTGTCAAACTCCACTACTGTCTTATTCCAGTTTTCGTCTTTTCCCAATATATGTAACGTCAGTTTCATATTTAATCCATTTTCTTTATCTGAGCACAAAGGTAACGATTATTTGTGAAACGACAAAGACTTTTACAAAAAATGTCATCCATAGGTTTACTCCAGAATTAATCTTGAAAAATGGAGAATAAACTGACATTATTTTTGCTAATTCACAATAATTCCGTAATTTTGCAAAATAAATGGAAAAGAATAAAATGATACAGAGATTATTATTGGTGATTGTTTCAGTCACTTTTGCTACTGCTATGCAAGCCCAAAAGCCTATACGTTTTGGGGAGAGGAGTGATTCCTTCACTGTAATCATCTCTCCACAGACCTGTGCCATTGAATACAAGAAGACAAATATTAGTCCAGTCATAAAAGAAAAAGTGAGTATCTACCCAGATTCTTTAGTGTGGGAATTCAAGTGCTCTGATTACCATTTGAGAGACGTTGTGCGATACGATAGAAACGACTTTCAGTCCTTGATAGATTCTATAGCAGGGAAGCGTGTTCCTGTCAAAAGCCGTTATAAGCCTGGTACCCATGTGTATTACGTCAGAACGCATAGTTTATGCTTTAAGGATGCTGACGGTGAAGAGGTGACGCTTGATAATCAGATATACAAGCCTATCGGGGAATCTGTAATCATCAAGGAGCGCGTCATGCAATTCATCGCAGAACACCCAACAGCTGCATCGCAACTGTTTGAACCTGCAAGACCAAGAAGGGGCTTACGTAACAACGGTAATCTTCCAGAAGGATTGGAGCCCTATCGGATAAAATAGGAGTAGGCATTTTGTCGGTTCACCTTGCTACCACAAGACAGGCGGGTTGGTTTGCAGGGGTGCTGTGAAGGGAACAAAAATATTAGAGAAGGTAGATATCTGGGAACAGAAAAAAACGTACCAACGGGCAATCCTCGTTGGTACGTTTTTTGTGGGGTTCACTTAATCACAACCTTGAGCCCCCGGTCCCTCCCCCGAGGGGGAGGTCAGGAGGGGGGTCTTTTACTTAATCACAACCTTGCGACCGTTCTGGATATAAATACCCTTACTTGGATTCTCTACTCGGCGTCCGTTGAGGTCGTAGATGACAGCATCAACCGGATTCAGTTGTATGCGCTCAATGCCTGTTGCAGTATTGAAGTCGGCGATGGCAGCCTGCAGGTCGGCTATGGCCTGAGCCAGCTCTTCATTGGTCACTGTCTGACCACCGGCATCGAAGGCTGGGTCGTTAGACTCAATGGCCTTCTTACCTGTTGCTCCGGCAGCATCGATGGCATTCTGAAGTGCCTGTTTGGCAGTGCCTTCCTCTGCGTTATCGACCAGATTGTCTGCCTCAAGAACAAGGGCGGCAAGAGCGAGAACGTTATCGACGAATTCATCCTTGGTCGCCATGTAGGTGATGCTGTTCAGCTGGGTGTCTCCGGCAATCTGGAAGGTGAGCTGGACGGGCTTCAGGTCGAGGGCGGGAGCCTTCGGATCTTCCGCTGCGGCCTGCCAAATAGCCATCGACGCAATGCTTGCATCGGTGAGGATACCGTTGCTGGCAGCATTATTGGCGTTCCACTGGTCATAGGCGAACATCAGTCCGACGAGTGTCATGCCGTCGGCAGTGTTGAACTCGAGCGTACCGCTATAGAGGCGGAGTTGCGGACCATTGGCGGTTTTCCAGAAGCAGTTAGGCGTCGCACCTGTAGCAGACGAGATGGTCATGCTGACACTTCCCTCGGTGACGGTGAGAGGCTCGGTGATGTCACCTGCATGACTTTCGCTGGTCGAGACAGGTGTCTCGGCAGGCAGGTTGTTGAAGTCGAAGCTGTACTCAACACTCGGCTGCGGTGGTATCTGCTTGACAGCGTCAAGTGTCAGCGTTCCTTCGGTAAGGTTGAACGTGAAGGTGAGATCATAGGTAGCAGGTATCTCCTCAGGATTCCATGTATAGTTGCCTGATGCAGGTATCTCGTACTCGCCCCACTGGTGGTTCTTGCGCAGCTTGTACTGGTAGCCCTCGGCAGTAGCCTCGAAGGCCTTAACCTCAAGCGTATAGATGTTCGGATCGGTTGTGCTCTGCGTCATATCGGCATCGGCCTCCCAACCGCCAGTCAGCTCACCCACGATACTATATACTGCAGGTGCTTCGGGTACCGTGTCGTAGTATGTCTTACCATTAACATACTCGAGGTCAGGAGTCTGTTCACCGCCGTCAGTCTTGTCCTTACCATTACTGAAGATAACAATTGTAGGTACACCGGTAGCCTCGGCAGGCACGTTCCATGTATAGACATCGTACTCCGTGCCGTTGACGGTCTCGGTGCCAGTCTTCTCGAGCTTATAACCTGGCCAGTTGACATTGACCACGCCCCATGTGTAGGCATAGACATCCTCCCACTTCTTACCGTTAACGAACTTGACAAAGAGGTCGGCCTTGTCCTTACCCTCAATCTTCAGGCTCCAGCCTTCGGCGTAGTTCTCACCTGGTGTCCATGTAGCGGTGATGGTATAGGTCTTATAGCCTGTCCAGCCGTGCCACAGCTGCATGTTCTTGTTGTCTTGATCGTCTGTGTATGAGCCCCAATCCTCTGGTGCATCGACATTCACCTTGTTAGTGCCTAACCAACCGGCCCAGTTGTCGCTCTCGTCGCCACCACCGTTGATGCAGAGCTTGAACTCCTGATCACCAATAGCGTTGCTGAGGTCGAGTGTGCCTGTCCAGACGTTGGTATCACCCTGCTTGGTCAGCGTGACGTTGTCAACACCGGGATCCCAGTTCCAGTCGCCGAGCAGCTGTACGGTCTTTACAACAGGTTCTTGCGGAGTATCCTGTGCATCCGTTACGGTGTAGGTGAAGTCGGGCGTGACGAAGTCACCCTCGGCAAACATCCACTTATGGGCAGCTGTTATCTTCTGTCCTTTTGTACAGTTGGTCCAAGTATAGGTCAGTCCCTCGCGCTCAGCGAAGCCGTCAGTCTTGTCAAACACATAACCATCGACCATACCGATGATCTCGTCCTTGTTGGTGCATGCGAAGGTTACGGTGACATCCATGTTAGACTGTGTGAACTCCCAGGTGTATTTCAGTTCCTTGCCTGCGTTGAGACCAGTAGGAATGGTATAAGTACCCTCACCGCTGGTAGGCTCGACGACTGGTGCTCCCATGTCGTACTCCTTGCCATTCTCGAATACGAGGTCGGCCGTCTGGTTGCCCTCTCCGCCATTACCATTGTTGAAGATGATATTGGCAGGAGCAGCAGTTGCGTCAAAGGAAATGGTCCACACGTCGCCATTCTTGGTCATCTCTGTGCCAGGCCATTCGCCGAGTGTCTGAGGATTGAAGGTGTAGGCATAGACCTTCCCCCAACCAATGGAGTTCTTGAATGTTGCGGTGTAAGTGGTGGCAGGCGTTGTATCGTTACTCTTCCAGAAGTAGATATTGTCGATATAAACCGCCTCATTGCCAGTACCCTTGTCAATCTTCAGCTGGAACGTCTTATAGGTAAGGTCGAAGCCGAAGTCTGCGATAGGCAGGTCGATGCTGTTCCACTCCTTGACAGTGAGTGTACCCACAGAAGTAGATTTCTCCGTGGTGCCTCCCCGCATAATCGGGGTGATGCCAAGACTCATGGCCTGCATGGGCAGCACGTCGATATGGATGTAGGTCATCTCAGAGATGTCGAGATCGGTAGCATACTCGAAGCCGAGGTAGTTGTAGTTGGTGAGCTTCAAAATATCATCACTACCAACCGTCTCTGTTGCCACTGCCGTGCTCTGACCCCAACTACCGTAGTTATAAGTGGTTGCAGGAGTATAGGCATTGCTATAGATGGACAATACATTTGCTGCATCCTGTGTCGGAACGGGTGCTGCCGTCAGTACGAACGGATCAACAGGTGTGTCACCAGTAGCCTGAACAGTATAGGTGAAGTCGGGAGTGATGAACGCACCGCCAGCAAACTCCCACTTGTGGGCAGCCTTCAGAACCTGACCTTCTGTGCAGTTTGTCCAGGTCTTGGTAAGGCCGGGCGTCTCGGCAAAGCCGTTGGACTTGTCGTGGACATAACCGTCATTGATACCTGTGATATCATCCTTGTTGGTGCAGGCGAAGGTCACAGTGACGTCAGAACCCTCCTGTGTGAACGCCCAAGTATATTTCAGTTCCTTTCCGTTGACTTCGGCAATGGTTGACTCGATGATGCCAGAACCCTCGCCGCTGGTCGGCTGATCGACAGAAGAGCCGTCACCCTTCACATAATAGATATTGTCAACATAGAACTCCTGACCTGTGCCATACTGACCGTTGGCACCAGTCATCTTGATTTGGAAGGCACGTGTCATGGACAATCCTGCTGTCTTGAAGTCAGCAATACTGATTTCCACGGCATTCCACTGGTCTGCCGTCAGTGTCTGGGTGTTTACATAGAGATTGGCATCTTCTGCGGTATTCACCGGAGTAATTGCCAACGTCATGTTCTCGCCAACGGGCAGGATGTCAATGTGGAGTTTCTCAAACTGGCTGGCATCCACCTCATCGTGCTGGGAGCCAATGAAGAGGAAGTCTGAGATGTGCCATACCTTGTCGCCTGTAACAGGCTCCAGCTCTTCCTGCTTGGCCTGACCGTCCCACCATACCTGATAGCTGAAGTTGTGGGTGTCGGTATAAGCGTCACTATAGAGCGCAAAGACATTGTTAGCGTCCTCAGTCGGAGTCGCAGCTGCCGTCCATGCAGCTGTCGTAGCGTTGACCGTCTTAGACGGTGAGACATTCTCGTTGTCGTCAAGGGCAACAATCGTGAAGGTATAAGCCGTAGCAGGTTTCAGACCACCAACTATATAGCTGATTTCTTCACCGCTATTGCCCTTAACCGTATATTTCTTGTTGTTTTGGTCAGTAATAGAGTAAGTAACCTGAGCAGACAGGTTGTCAGTAGCCTTCAGCTTCAGCGTCACGCTGCCAACACCGGCCTTCACCAGCTCAGCCACGTCCAGCGTAGGAGCCTGAGAGTCGTCGGCAGCAGGCTTTGCGAAATAGAAGTGGTCCAGATAGAACTCCGTCTCACCTACCAGCTCAATGAGCACATAGTTGGGGAAGTTTGCTTCGTTAGCCACAACAACATAGTTCCACTGGCCAGGAATGAGTCCGGTCTTTGTAATGGCAGAACCATAGGCATTATCGCCGAAGATCTTACACTCAGTAGCTGTGAATGGATAGACAGCCACATGAATCGATGTATAGTCGTTAGTAACACCAACACTGCCAGCAGTACGGCTATTGAAACCAGTACCATTGACATGAACGACTTTGTGCCCGTCAGCAATCTCAACTTCTTCAACAGAAGTATAAAGCGGGTTGGGAGCACCGCCACCGATACCCCAGCCTGGGTTGCTTTCATTGATGCCCTTGTCATACTTTGCACTATAGACGGCAATGACGTTGGCTGCCAGGTCTGTTGGCTCTGTAGGATTCGTGGTAGGTGCAGAAACATTGATAGCCTTGATAGTTTCCGAGACGGTCTTACCGCCGTATGCAGCAGTAATCACCACGTCGCCCACAGCTGCTGCCGTGAACTTGTTGCCGTTCAGCGTGCCGTTGGTGGCGGTGAAGGTCACACCTTCTGTTATCTCCAGACCGACCTGGTCCAGTGCCTTGAGAGTCAGCTCGGTCACTTCTCCTACCTTCACGACGGCAGGACTAACCTCAAGCGTTGTCAGCACAGAAGCCTCCTTCTCTAATGCCACAAAGGTGCGAATCTTGACACCCCATGCATAGTTGGTGGCATCTGTAGGAACAAAGACGAGATAACGTCCACTGTTTGCAACCGAGACAGCTACGTTCTTGGCGGCTTCCTGTGCATTGGTAAAAGTGGCGATAAGCGTCTCGCCTGTCAGTGTGCCGTCTGCAGCAGGTTCCGTGTCGGTGACGTAGATATTAGCACCTGCATCGGCACCTTCCCAGGTTGACTTGATGGCACCAATACTCTTGGAGGCACCAAGGTCAATGTAGAAGCCCTGAATACCAATGGCCCGGTTAGCTTCTGTGTCATAGCCTCCTTCAGGAAAGAGAAAGACATTATCAGTATTACCATCAACCGTAATCTTCTGAAGATTATCATTGCTGATGGTGTAGTCTGTTGTACCATTGTTATAGGTCTTCAGTCCGCCCAATGGAACAACTGCCTTACCTGATGTCAGGTTGGTCTGTGCCGAAAGCGACAGGGTCGCAATCAGAGCTAACAGCGTAAAAAGTAGTTTTTTCATAAGCATGAATATTGATAGTTAAACGTGTATAATAGGTCTCACAGTTTGTAGGTTATTGGGTTCTTGTAGAAAGAAATTACCATTAATTACTCAGAAATTTTCTTTTGTAAGTTCAGTTGTTGATGTATTTCTTCCCGTTATAGATGTAAAGTCCCTTAGGAACTTTTCCCTCATGAACGGGAACGACCTGTCCGCTGAGGGAAAACAACTGACGGGAATTGCCTGTTGTCTGTTCTTGCGTGGCTTCGGTAACAGGCGGCAAGCCGAGCGGCCCGTCGTCTAAAGACACCGTGAGGCTATTGATGAACAGGGATGTCGAAGCGCCGTTCCACAAGAGGATGCTGTGCTGTCCTGCCGGCAACGTCACCGTTACGGTACGGTCGGTCCACTGTCCGTCAGTAGTTGGGATGACGGTTTCAAGTTTCTTGTTCGAACCGCCAAATGCATCGAGATACAGCCGGATCTTGTTGTCGGTTTGTGACTTGACATGCAATTTTACGTTATAGTCGCCTGCAGAGGGGAAATCTACCTGCCAGGCGACCCATGCACCCGACGGAAGGTTTACTTGCAGGGGTATGTCACTGGTGGTCTCTGTGTTCGACCGTAACTTTGGCTGTTGGCTGTCTGTGCCGGCATCGATGTAGTCTTTGGCCGCTATCAGTTCATTCATCGCGTAGTACTTGTCGGCATCGAACGACGACATGTGGACATAGACCTTGCCCAGTTCCGACAGCTCACTGGCAGCACTGTTGGTCTGGAAAATGCTCATATAGGGATAGGCAGAGGCACCGCCAGAGGTATTACCCATGAACCATGCATATCCTGCTACGAGATCACTCTGTTCCAGCTTCTGTACTTTCTGTGTCATCTGGTCAATCTGGAAGTCAACGCCGGTGATGGTACCGTCGTTCTCCCATGCACAGAACTCCGTGAGGAACATGCGTGGGAAGTGTCCGTTGGCAGCCAGATAGTTATCGAGATACTGCCTAAGGTTGGGATAACGCCCATAGACGTCGGTCTTCGAAGGGTCGTAGAGATCCTTGTAGAAATACTCCGTAGCGAACCACGTGTTGGAGGAATACCAGTTCATGTAGCAATGGAGTGCCAGGTAGTCGAGCCTGGCAGTGGGATAAAGACGGAAGAACTCATCATACCATTCGTAGGGACTCCATGTACGTCCTCCCACTTTCTCACCGGAGAAGTTGAGGGCTGGAGCCACCAGCTGCAGGTTGAAGTCGGCGGCTATCTGCTCCAGCTTGGGCCACTTGTCTGCCGCCTGCTGGGGTGTCATGTTAGACTGTGACGAGAAATTAGGCTCATTGAAGCCTAACAGGTATTTTACACCAGGATGAGTGGTGAGGTAGTTACGTAGTGTGGTCTCGTTGAAACCGCCGTTCCAGCACATGGGTACGAACTCTATGTCCTGTTGCGGTCCGATGTTGTTGGCACTACCCTGTGGGGTAAGTCCCCAGTTGTAGAGCCACGTGATGCCCGGCGACATCTTGTCGATGGGTGCTGTTGTCAGAGGTTGTTGCTTTTCATCCCACCCCACACCACGCTTGGCACTGCGATGCTGTGCCAAGGTGGTTGCGGTGGACAAAACAAAACCTAACAGTATGAAACAAATATTTACTTTCACTTAATCATGTATTTTTTACCATTGAAGATATAGATACCCTTGGTGGTCGGCTTGCCGTTGAGCTTACGACCGTCGAGCGAGTACCAAGAGACCCCTACCAAACCTCCCCGAGGGGAGGCTTCTGTATTCTCCCCCTCGGGGGAGATAGAGGGGGGTATGATACCATCGGTCACCTTCTCACGCCAGAAGAAGACGTTGTCCAGCTGCAGCTCGTCACCTGTATGGCCGCCACTCATGAACCAGACGAGGTTGTCCTTCCAATTGGCCTGTCCGCCCTTGTTGGAGGGGAAGAGCGCTGCACCCTTCTGGGCCTTGATGACGCTAAAGGGGATATCGAACGAGTACCACTCATTGTCACGCTTGTAGTTGCCGATGACGGGTGTCAGGTCATCAAACGGTGCAGAACCGATGGTGAAGCGTGCCTCGGCAAAGCCGATGAGGTGGTTGCACTGGTCTGTGCCGCGCATAGCGAAGTGCAGATACCAGTCACCTTGGTCGAGCACGGTGAGGTCAGCACCTTCCTGATCGATGAAACCACCACCAGACCATCCCTTGGTACCTACCACCCAGTCAATCCATCCCTGGTTGTCGATGCCGAAAGAGTTGACGGCATCGCCGCTGTGGGTACCGTCGGTATAGCAGTTACCCTCCCAGTTGTACAGGGTATAGTAGCCGGCAAGGATATTCGACTCCTGTGTACCGCCTGCTGTCTGCATGTCAAGCGTGGCAGAGGGCACATTGAAGTTGATAAAGTCTTTGCCCTCGAACACGAAGCTGCTCTCGCCACTGGCATTGAGGCTCTTGTAGCCATAGTCGCCCAGTTCGTTCGCTTCAGGTTGTGTGCCGTCCTTTTTCTTCCAGAAGAAGATGTTGTCGAAGGAGAACCAGCTACCTGTATAATAGGTATCCATGGTGTAGAAGCATATCAGGTTTTCACTGATGTTGACAACACCGTTGCCCTTGCTCCAGAGCTTACCGTACTTCTTCAACTCAGCCACGGGGATGTCGAAGGCATACCACTCGCCGTCTCGGTTGAAGTCGGCAAAGATGGGCTTGGTGCTGTATGCGCCGAAGGTCAAGATGGCATCAGCATCCTCGGCACCGAAGCGAACACGGACGGGAATATGTCCCACTGCTGCGTCGGAGCGTAGTGCAATATGCAAATAGTAGCTGTCGTCAATCATCGTGAGATCCTTGACAGTACCCGAGGCGATGCCCATGCCGTTCCAGTTGGCTGCCGTTGTCGATGCCCATGCTGAAATACCACCGGTATAAACACCCGATGAGTTGGCTATACCATCGATATGGTCACCCACCATGGTGCCTTCCCAGGTGTAGTAGTTGTTACTCTGTGTATAGTCGCGGTCTGCTTTCACCAGGTCGCTTGCCTGATAGGTGCCGTCACTGGTAACTCCCTTCCATACGTCCTCAGACAGTTGAATGGGGATGATCTCTCCCACTTCAGTAAGGTCGAATGCCCATTTGCCATTGGCATCGACACTCTTGTAACCAAATTTGCCGAGGTCGGCAGAGTTATCGGTATAGGTTGGAATAGGCTTCGTCTTGCTCTTATAGAAGAAAATGTTGTCGAAGCAGAGCTCTGAGTCGGTCACACCACCGCTGATGAAAGCGAGGATGTTGTCGTTAAAATTGTTGACAGGAGTCTTGAACAGAGGATCGGCAAATTGCTTGAGTGCCTTGACAGGAATGTCGAAGTAGTACCACTTGCCGTCACGCTTGAAGTCGCCGATGCTGGCCAGCTTGCCATCGCTGTTGCCAACGATGAAGTTGGCATTGCTCACGGTAATCTGGTGTGAGGTGTGCCGTTCGATGTCGTCACCTTTCATGGCGAAGTGGAGCCAGTAGGTATCGTCGATCATCGAGAGGTCTTCGCCGTTGATGTTGAAGCCCAGACCGCTCCATCCTACACTGCCAACGGTGAACATGTTGTAGCCTTCTTCCCAACCGAAGGAGTTGGTCTTACCGTCGCGGTTGACGGGAACAAACGTATTCTCCCAGATATAGAGGTTACGGTTGGTATTGTTTACGTTATAGTCATGGACCGTAGCACCAGCTGAATACAGATGACCTGTCACACCGTCACTGGTCGAGATAAGCACTGCCTCTGCCACATCGTCGAAGTCGAAGGTGGTGTTGCCCTGGGCATCAAGTGCCTCGGTAGCAAAGCCCGACAGCACCGTCACGGGATCATCTTGGTGGGGCGGCTCGGGATCATCTTCGATATTGGTTTGCTTGTTGCCGTTGGCATCGGTATAGAGGTACTTTGCCTCGTTGTCGTCGTCTGCCTGATAGACGCGTACCCAGTCAACATACATCTTCGCCTCGTCACCGGCATTGGGCAGGGCTGTAATCTGATTGGCATTGTAGATATTGGTGAACGTGCCGCCCACTGCCAGATTGAAGAGGAAGTAGAAAGGCTTCTGGAAGTAGTGTCCGGCAGCCATGTTGGATTCCGTATAGCTGATACCTTCTGTAAAATAGAGTGCCTGACGCTTCTTGGCATTGGTATAACCTCCCAAGTCATAGTACATATACATATATTCATCGTTCCACTCTACTGTGAAGATATGGTATTCGCCTTCAACAGAACCTATAGACTCGAACTTCTCATAGGAAAACTCATGGCTAATCTGCTGATGGTCGGTATTGCTGGCACTGGGCCCGTAATGCAAGGTACCAGAGAAGTAACGGTCCTGCCAGCCGGCATATTCACCCGTGATGGCCTTGAAATGTCCCATCTCGACGATGTCCATCTCACCGCAACGCGGCCAACCGTACTTGTTCAGATCGTTACCCATCATCCAATAAGCAGGCCACAGGCCATTGGCAGTCATGGGGAATTTGATACGTGCCTGAAGAATACCATGCTTGAAGGCCGCTTTCTGGTTCGAATTGATACGCCCGGAAGTGAAGTTCTTGCCCTGATAGTTCTCGCGACGTGCCGTGATAACCAGATTTCCACCCTCCACTGCCACATTCTCCTTACGATAGTATTGCAGCTCGTTGTTACCACCGCCTGTGCCACTCACCTCGGCAGTCCAGTTCAGCTCATTGAGAGCCGTACCGTCAAATTCATCACTCCATACCAATGAGTAGCCTTCGGGAGCACCCTCAATAGCCTGCGCAAAAGAAATAGCTGGAAGGACAGCCAGCACTACGCTGCATAAAATCCTTGAAATCTTCATATTGTCTTATTGAATATATTTACGTCCGTTCTTGATAACCACACCGTGGTAATTCTTATCGACCTGCTGGCCAGCGAGGTTATAGGCAACTCCCTTGCCGTTATTGACATCATTGGTAACCGACAGCATGCCGGTAGAATTCTTCTTATAGAGGAACACATGATCAACAGCCAATGCAGAGCCTTTCTCGGTAATGGTAATATCATACATACCAGTATCGGGATCAACTGCACCCTGGGTGTATTTTGAGGGAGTAGCATCATTGAAACCTACACTGAAAATAATGGTACCTGTAGGCTTACTGAAATCACACTCGAAGCCAAACTCGCCATCTGGGTCAAGCAGGTCTTTCAAAGGAATGTCCAGATAGTACCACTGATTCATGTCGGGAGCATGACCCACGCCGACCAGCGTACCAGCCATCTGGCCTACGGCTTTGTTCACCACTATCTGGATCTCATTGTTATTGGGTCCAAAAGTAAACTTAAACTGCTTGGAAGCAGAGGCGGCGCCAATGTTCATGAAACCGATGTGCAGGATATGGTCCTCGGTGATACAACTGAGGTCGTAGGGCTTTGCCTTGGCTCCAAAGTGGCCGGCACCCCAGTCAAACAGCGGTGTCATGTCAAGTTTCTCGTCACCACCCCATGAGTTCTTGTGCGTATCCTCTATATCATAAAGAGTAAACAGTTTGGGATCCCAGTCGGCTGTCCAGTAATAGAACTGGTTATCCACCATGTTTGGATCAAGGTTCTGGTTTGACAGGATGTCGCTGCCCATGGCCGACACTTGTGCTTCGGGAGCATAGATAACCACATAGTCGGTTCCTGTGGTGAAGTCAAAACCTGCGGAAGGTGCCTTGCTGATGTACTGGGCATGTGCTGCAGAAGCCACCATCATTGCACTGATAACGAATGACAAAAAGTAATTCTTTTTCATACGATTTTATTTTTAAGTTAATAGTTAATCTGCATGTGATTGCGAATCTGAGCACAAAGATATGAATAATAACGAAAACTACCATAAAAAATAACTCACAAAAAACTCACTTTTTCCTAATTTTATACGCTTTTTTATTCAATGACTTCCACTATAAAGTAGTATATAAGCACCTTGTTTGTAATGGTTTAAAGAGAATAGCGTTGATGATTTTTCCACTTTTTAAGACCTCACAACGAGCCTCAAATGTTAATTAACCCCAACAAAAGGCATTTTGTTGGCTTTTGGAGATGTGAAACAGCGTAAAAATACTATCTTTGCAAACAAATCACTACCGATAAACAGCCACTGACCTATGAAGCTACGTTATGTTACACTCCTTATATTAATATTGTTCACGTGCGCAAAAGCCATAGCCCAGTATCCGCAAGTGCGTAATTTTACGACAAACGACTATCAGGGCGGTACTCAGAACTGGTGCATCACCAAAGGTCCTAACCAGCGACTTTTCTTCGGAAACAACTACGGTGTCCTGGCATTTGACGGCAAGAGATGGACTTTGAAATACGTTGCCAACTATTCTTCTGTACGGGCCATATTCTATGACGACGAGTCAGGACGACTGTATGCAGGAGCATCAGAGGAGCTGGGCTATTTCGATACAGACACCCTTAGCTATTCCGTACGCTATCATTCCCTGACACCATTATTGCCGAAGAGCAGTACGTTTGGAGAAATCTGGAAGATTATCAAGTCTGGTCATGACATCATTTTCCAGAGCAAGCAGATGCTGTTAGTCTATTCTGAAGAGCAGCAGAAGATGAGAACGGTCAGCAACGGACAGCGCATCGAATGCTCGACACTGGTGAATGGAGAGATTGTCGTGGCTTGTTCCGATTATGCTGCAACGCTTTCTGCCAGTGGTCTTGTTCCGTTGAAGGGCACGGAACCGTTGAAAGGGAAGGTGGTGAGGACGATTCTTTCCTATGGCGGTCAGACACTGTTTGTTACCAGCAGCGACGGCATACTGGCATATAAGGGACCACAGACAATGGACAACGGACAACAGACAAACGAAGCACGTCTATTGCCTTTTGATTTGCCCGTGACGGACTATCTAAAGGACAACCAGGTGTTTTGTGCAGACATTGACGGAGATAACATCGCCTTTGGTACAGTACGTGGAGGATTGGTGATGTATAATATGAAGGACCATGTGGCGGCATACGCAAACACCTATACTTCCTTGCAGAACAACACGGTACTGTCTGTCATGTTCGATCAGGATCATCACTTGTGGCTTGCTCTGGACAATGGCATCAGTTATGTGATGAGTGATTCCCCTTTGAATAGTCTGTTCAGCAGTGCCAGTCAGACCGGTACGGGCTATGCCTCTGCCATCAATGGCGGGCGACTGTATTTGGGTACCAGTCAGGGCTTGTTTGCTACTCCTTTTCCCATTGCAATATCACCCACACCGCCACAGCCACAGCTGTTGTCGGGTATGACAGGTCAGGTATGGGCGCTGACGGACATTGACGGAACGCTCTTCTGTGGCAATGACAATGGGGCCTACATCATTCGCGGGACTTCGGCAGAAAGCATCCAAGGCGTAAAGGGTACGTGGGGATTTGAAGGCGGGAAAGACTATATCGTAGGCTGTGACTACGAGGGATTCTTTGTGCTGAAGCATGAAGGAACCACATGGAAGCTGGCGCACCGCATCAATGGAATTGATGTCATCAGCGGTGAGTTCTATGTTGACGAGGACGGTACGCTGTGGATATGCCACTGGCAGAAAGGTATCTACCATGTAAGGCTGAGTGAGGATCTGACAACGGTGACCGACATGGAATACTTCCATAATGGCAACGGCCTGTTGTTGGATGAAGGGAACCTGCTATGTCGCATTGACGGGAAAATCTATGTGTCGTGTGTTGATGGGTTGTATTGCTACGACTCCAGGACCCGTAAGCTCGTCCTGGACAAACAGAAGAGCAGCATCTTCGACACATACGGTACGACCTTACGCATCCTGCAGTCTCCCTATGGTGATCTCTGGGCATCGAAAGAGGGCTATCTGGCGTTGAGCAGACAACGGACAACGAGCCCCCTCCTGACCTCCCCCGACGGGGGGAGGGACAATGGGCAATGGACGACGGACAGTCTCTCGTTCCGTTATGCCAGTCATAACCTGCATCTCGGGAAAGGCGCGATGTACTCTCTGGACAGTTTGCACATGCTTGTTGCCAGCAACAACGGCTACTTAGTCATCAATACAAGACAACGGACAACAGACAACGGACATCGGACAAAACCCTATATTCGCAGGGTGATAGGTACGAATAGTACTGACACCTTGTTGTATCAAGACATACTGACATCAGGGGAAAACCCATATATCCGTATTCCCCATACCCAGAACAGCATTCGCATTGAGTTTATCGAGACCGAGTATCGTGAAGAAAATGCCGTACTTTATCAGTGCATGCTGGAGGGCTATGACAAGGACTGGAGTCAGCAGCAGACCAGCACGTCGAAGGAATATACGCATTTGTCGAAAGGCTCCTATGTCTTCCGTGTGCGTGCCTACAATAAACTGACAGGCAAGACAACCGAAACCTCCCTTCGTATCATCATCCTACCGGCATGGTACGAAACATGGTGGGCATATTGCATCTATTTCCTGTTGTTTGTCTTGGCTGTCTGGTGGTTGTTGAGACATCTCAAACAACGTGCTGACAGGGAGTTGGTCAGGGTACGTCAGGAACAGGAAAGACAGATGAAGGAGCAACAGCAACAGTTCTCCTTGGAGCAGGCGGAGAAGGAGCGTGAGCTCATTAAGTTACGTGCCGAACAGCTAGAATACGATATGAAGGCGAATGCCAGCAAACTGGCAGACTCGACGATGAACCTGATGCGCAAGAACGATATGCTGCTGTCGCTTGACACACAGATGAGCGACCTCACCGAGAGTGTTCGGCGCGAAGATCCCAAGAACAGCATCACCCGCAAGATCAAGGAGATACGTCGTGACATTCAGCAGAACATCAACGATGACGAGAACTGGGAGAAGTTTGAGGAGAACTTCAACTTGGTCTATGACAACTACATGCGTAAGCTGATAGCCCGTTTCCCGGACCTGAAGCTAAACGACCGCAAGCTGTGTGCCTATCTGCGTATGGGACTTTCGTCGAAAGAGATGGCTTCACTGCTTAATACCAGTACCCGCAGCATAGAGACAGCCCGCTATCGTCTGCGCAAGAAACTTCAGATGGAGAGTGGTGATAATCTGAAGGAGTTTATCCAAAGGTTGGAGGACGGTTCGGACGACTGAACCGCCCGACATACTTTTGAAGGATGAGGGATGAGAGATGAGGGGATATTTGGAAAATAATAAAAGTTTTTCCGAAATTCTTTCTTTACGTTTATTTTTTTTCTTACCTTTGCAGCGTTAAACCAATTATTAACAAGAAATATGGACGACTACCCGGCGGATAATTACAATTCGTAAGGCGAGGGAAGAGGTGGCAAGGCTGCTGATCCCTTTGCCGCTAAAAATTATGCATTGTGAATTATGCATTAAAAAGGATTAGCAACAATGAAGACTTATTGGAACTACAACGAGGGCCTAACCCAGCTCAACGAGTGGCAGCCCAATTGCTGGATACAAGTAACGTGTCCTACCGATGAGGACCAGCAGATGCTGGAGGAACAGTTCAGTATCCCCGACTATTTCATGAGCGACATCAGTGATGCCGACGAGCGTGCCCGCTATGAGTACGACGACGGTTGGATGCTCATCATCCTGCGTATCCCTTATGTCAAGGAGATACGTTCACGTACTCCATATACGACGGTGCCTTTGGGCATCATCCACAAGCGTGACGTCACCATTACCGTTTGTTACTTCGAGACGAACATGATGATCGACTTCGTCAGTTTCCAGCAGAAGCGCGGTGAGGGCTTTACCGACTTTGTAGATATGACGTTCCGGTTATTCCTCTCCAGTGCCGTTTGGTACCTGAAGCGACTCAAACAGATTAACATGCTTATTGAGAAGGCCAAGCGTAACCTGGATCAGGAGGTGAACAACGAGAGCCTTATTGGACTCAGCCGCCTGCAAGACTCGCTGACCTATTTCGTCACTTCCATCCGTGGCAACGAGACCTTGCTGTCAAAGCTGAAGTTTAAACTTCAGATTGACGAGCTGGATGCAGACCTCATCGAGGATGTCAATATTGAGATGTCTCAGGCCCGCGAAACGGCCAACATCTACTCGAACATTCTGGAATCGACAATGGATACCTACCAGAGTATTATCAACAACAATATGAACACCATCATGCGTACGCTGACTTCAGTGACCATCATTCTGATGTTGCCTACGCTGGTGGCTTCCTTCTTCGGTATGAACCTTGTCAACGGAATGGAGGAGAACCCCGTTGGCTTCATCGTTGCCATTCTTATCAGTGTCATTATTTCTGTAGCCTCCTGGTTCTTCTTCAGACACAAGAGGCTTGTATAGAGTTAGGAGTTAGTAATTATGGGAGAAAAGCGTTAAAAAAACATAAAGGTAGCGCCAAACTCCTAGTTACTAACTCCTAACTCCTAACTTTTTCCTAATTTTGTGGCTTGATATGTATGATCTAACCTAATTTTAAACTAAAACGTTTAAACAATGGACTCTCAAGAAAAAGCCCTTGAAATGGGAACACAGGAGCAATTGGAACAGCCAATTGAAGCTCCTATCGAAGCAACCGTAGTAGAAGAACCCGTAGAAGAAGTAGCAGCTGAAGAACCTGTCGCAGCCGAAGAACCCGCTGTGGTTGAGGAACCTGCCCCTGCAATTGAGGAGGTCGTCGCAGCCGAAGAACCCGCTGCGGTCGAGAAAGAACCCGCCGCAGTTGAGGAACCTGTAACAGCCGAAGAACCTGTCACAGTTGAGGAACCAGCCGCAGTCGAGGAGCTTGAGCGCAAAGTGTATGAATCCAAGAAGGAGATACTCGAGCGTGTCAAGGAGATTGCACACGGTGACGAACCGTTGCAGAAGGACGAGATAGACTATCTGAAGACAGTCTTCTACAAGTTACACATCGCTGAACGTGATGCTCAGTTCAAGGCATATACAGAAGCTGGAGGAGACCCCGCTACCTATCAGATTGTCCCTGATTCTGAAGAAGAAGCTTTCAAGGCTGAGATGGGTATCATCAAAGAAAAGCGTGCCCAGCTCTTCAAGGAACAGGAGGCCGAGAAAGCCGACAACCTGAAGAAGAAGCTTGACATCATTGAGAAGATAAAGGCGCTGGTCACTTCACCCGAAGAGGCCAACAAGTCATATCAGACCTTCAAGGCCTTGCAGCAGGAATGGAAGGAAATCAAGAACGTGCCCGCAGAGAAGGCCAACGAGCTGTGGCGTAACTATCAGTTGTATGTTGAGCAGTTCTACGACCTGCTCAAGTTGAACAGCGAGGCCCGTGAGTACGACTTCAAGAAGAACCTTGAGTTGAAGACCAAGCTCTGTGAGGCTGCCGAACGGCTGGCCGAAGAGCCTGACGTCATCAGTGCTTTCCATCAGCTGCAGAAGCTGCATCAGGAATATCGTGAGACAGGTCCTGTCAACAAGGAACTGCGTGAGGAGATCTGGACACGTTTCAAGACTGCATCAACCGTTATCAACAAGCGCCATCAGCAGCATTTCGAGGCGTTGCGTGCCAAGGAAGAGGAAAATCTGGCGCGTAAGACTGTGCTTTGTGAGAAGGTAGAGGCAATTGCCTCCGCTGAGAGTAAGGGTTCCAATGACTGGGAGAAGCGCACCAAGGAGATCATTGACATACAGGCAGAGTGGAAGACTATCGGTTTTGCTCCGCAGAAGATGAATGTCAAGATTTTCGAGCGCTTCCGTGCTGCTTGCGACGACTTCTTTACCAAGAAGGCAGAATACTTCAAGACCCTGAAGGAGACCTTCAAGGAGAATGCCGAGAAGAAACGTGCCCTTATCGAGAAGGCTAAAGCCCTGCAAGACTCTACAGAGTGGAAATCGACGAGCGACAAGCTCATTGCCCTGCAGAAGGAATGGAAGACCATCGGCATGGTACCCAAGAAACTGGGTGACCAGCTGTGGGAGGAGTTCTTGGGAGCCTGCAATAAGTTCTTTGAGGCCCGCAATGCAGCTGGCGCAGGTCAGCGCAGCGAAGAGCATCAGAATCTTGCCAAGAAGCGTGAGGTGATCGAGAAGCTTAAGGCCATAGCCGAAGAGAGTGGTGAAGGCTTGCAGGAAAAGGTGCAGAAGCTCGTTGAAGAATACCAGAGCATCGGTCATGTGCCCTTCAAGGAGAAAGACAAGGTCTATGAGGAATACCATGCTGTGCTCGATAAGTTGTATGCCGAGTTGAACATCAGCGTTGCCAAACGTCGCCTCAATAAGTTCAAGAGCAGCCTCAAGCAGGTGGCAGAACGTGGTGAGAACGCCCTTGACAATGAGCGTGCCCGTCTGATGCGTCAGTATGAGACCATCAAGCAGGAGGTACAAACCTACGAGAATAACCTCGGCTTCCTCAATGCTTCCAGCAAGAAGGGTAACTCACTCATTGACGAGATGAACCGCAAGGTACAGAAACTGAAGGATGACATGAACCTGGTTCGCGAGAAGATCAAGGCCATTGATGCCGAGAACCGCGAGTAAGAAGGGTTCATGCCTTTCCTCTAAAACAGCGTAATCGTATAAAGATAGACCACTGCTGCTGGAATGGCGAGCAGTGATGAGTCAAAACGGTCCAGCATACCGCCATGTCCCGGCAGTATGCTGCCGCTGTCTTTAATACCCAGTGTGCGCTTGAAAAGACTCTCCACGAGGTCGCCCCATGTGCCGAAGACAACGACGACAAGTCCCAGTCCGGCCCACTGCCATTCAGACAACATAGCGTTTCCCAAACTGTTCTCGTACCATCCGTAGGCTGCTGCGATGGCTACTACAAGCAGCCCGCCGCCGATGCTTCCCTCCCATGACTTCCCTGGACTGATGCGGGGGAATAGCTTGTGACGTCCCAGAAGCGAACCGACACAATATGCGCCGGTATCGTTGGCCCAGAGAAAGACAAACACGGAGAGCGGCAGGATGGTATTGAACACAATCTGTCCGTCAGGCGTAGCGTTGAAGGCCAGCACATTGATCAGTGAGAAGGGCAGTGCTATATACATCTGGCCCAGCATGGTATATGCCCAGTCGCTGATGGGATCCGGCTGTCGGGCGTAGAGCTCCGCGACGAGCAGATATACAACTGTAACCAAATAGGGGATAAACACCACCGACTTGGCATTGCCGCCGTAGATGTCGCTACAGAAGTATGCCATAGCAAAGAAGAAATAGACACCTGCTACGGTAGAGATGAAGCGGTTGACCGTCACATGCTCCAGTTCATTGACCAGTCCTGTATATTCCCAAATGGTAAGCCCGGTGACTAATGCAAACAGCAGGACCATGGCGCGTGGGTCCAGAAAGCACGTGACAATGGCGGCAACAAATAATATGCCTGTTACAGTTCTTACAATAAGATTCTTCATTCGGACCTCCTTTCTTCTTCAGTCTTAGCTTCTTCTGCTTCCAGTTCCTTTGCCCGCTCCTCTGCCATGCGTTCTGCGTCAGCCCGCATCTGGGCTTCCATCAGCTCCTCGGCACGGCTCGTCCAGGGACGTGGACCGAAGATCTTCTCAACATCGTCGGCAAAGATGACCTCACGGTCAATGAGTAGCTGTGCCAGCTGGGCATGACCGTCCTTGTGTTCGGTCAGTATTTTCTTGGCGCGGTCGTACTGTTCGTTAATCATCTTCAGAACCTCGTCGTCCATGAGTTTTGCCGTCTGTTCAGAATAAGGACGCTGGAACTGGTATTCCTGGTTATTGTAATAGCAGATATTTGGCAATCTGTCGCTCATGCCGGCAAAGGCAATCATGCCGTAAGCCTGCTTGGTGGTACGTTCCAGGTCGTTCATGGCGCCTGTTGAGATTTGTCCGATGAACAACTCTTCGGCAGCACGTCCGCCCAGCAGTGAACACATCTCGTCGAGCATGGCCTGCTTGGTTTGCAGCACTCGCTCTTCGGGCAGGTACCATGCGGCACCCAGGGCCCGTCCACGCGGAACGATGCTGACCTTGACCAGCGGGTTGGCAAATTCCGTGAACCATGAGATAGTGGCGTGTCCTGCCTCGTGGATGGCAATGGAGCGTTTCTCAGCTTCTGTCATTACCTTCGTCTTTTTCTCCAGTCCGCCGATGATACGATCGACGGCATCGAGGAAGTCTTGCTTGCCCACCTTCTCGCGGTTGTGGCGTGCAGCGATCAGAGCAGCCTCGTTGCAGACATTGGCAATGTCGGCACCTGAGAATCCTGGCGTCTGTCGTGCCAAGAAGTCTATATCGACTGTTTCGTCGAGTTTCAGTGGCTTCAGGTGTACATTAAATACCTCTCTTCGTTCGTTGAGGTCGGGCAGATCGACGTGTATCTGACGGTCGAAGCGTCCTGCACGCAGCAGAGCCGAGTCGAGCATGTCGGCACGGTTGGTAGCGGCCAGCGTGATGATACCGCTATTGGTTCCGAAACCGTCCATCTCCGTCAACAAGGCGTTCAGTGTGTTCTCTCGTTCGTCGTTGCCGCCCATGGCAGGATTCTTCGAACGGGCACGACCCACAGCGTCTATCTCGTCAATGAAGATAATGCAGGGAGCCTTCGACTTCGCCTGTTGGAAGAGGTCACGCACACGGCTGGCACCCACGCCGACAAACATTTCAACGAAGTCGGAGCCTGACATCGAGAAGAATGGCACGCCGGCTTCGCCAGCCACAGCCTTCGCCATCAGCGTCTTACCCGTTCCCGGAGGTCCGACGAGCAAGGCTCCTTTGGGAATCTTGCCGCCCAGCTCAGTATATTTTTGCGGGTTCTTCAAGAAATCCACAATCTCCTGCATCTCCTGTTTAGCACCTGCCTGTCCTGCCACATCCTTGAACGTGATGTTCAGGTTGCCGCCGTTCTCGTACATCTTTGCCTTCGACTTGCCAACAGAGAAGATGCCGCTACCCATGCCGCCGCCTCCAATGCGCCGCATGAAGAAGATCCAGACGGCTACGATGGCCACGATGGGCAGGATATTGTAAAGGAGGAAGTTCATCACCTCGTTGCTGTTGCGGTTCTCGTAGCTGAACTCACCCGTGAACTTCTGCTCGGCTCTCATCTGGCTGATAAACTGTTCCACCTGTTCCACAGAGCCTATCTCGACAGTGACAAAGGGGTCGCTGCCTGTCTGCTGAACGCTCTGCTTGAATACTTCACGCACCTTTTCAGGCTTCACATATAGTCGTAGCTCGTTCTGGTTCTTGTTGATGACAATCTTATTGACATAGCCTGCAGTGACCATGTCCTTGAACTTCGAGTAGGCGACCTGCTTTCGGGTCTCTGTCTCGGTGGTGCCTCCTGTCATGTAGAGGCCGATAAGTACTGCAATGACGATGAAATAGATCCAGTTCATGTTGAACTTGGGCATATTCATCTTTGGGCCGTTTCCGCCCATATTTTTGTTTGGTTTCTGATTGTTCTCCATAATTATCAATTGTCAATGATCAATTGTCAATTCTTATTAGTCCAAGTCAGGAATGTAGTTTAGCATCGCATCTGCCCACAGATGTTCCAGGTCGTAGAACTCCCGTATGTCTGGCAGGAACACATGAACCAGCACGTCGCCATAGTCCATAGCCACCCATTGGGCATTCTCCAGTCCTGCCACCCTGCTCGGTTTCTCCTGCAGTTCCTTGTTGGCAAACTCGCCGACCGACTCGGTGATGGCTTCTACCTGCGCTGGTGAGTTTCCCTGACAGATGACGAAATATTTACAGATGGTTCCCTCAATGTCGCTGAGGTCTGCAATGACGATGTTGCTTCCCTTTTTCTCTTGTATGCCTTTAGTGATGGTTTCTACTAATTGTCTTGTTTGTTCCATTAATATCTGATTATGTATTATAGCGGAGCCAAAGGTAACACATTTTTCTTGTAAAACAGGTATAAATCATAAAAATTTGCGGTTTTTTATATTTTTCTTCCGTTTTTTTTTGCTGGTTCGAAAAAAAACGCTAACTTTGCAGCCGCAAAACAGACGAGGAGTCGGTTCTTGCAACAAAACATTGGGGTATGGTGTAATGGTAACACTGCAGATTCTGGTCCTGCCTTTCCTGGTTCGAGTCCGGGTACCCCAACAGATTAATCCG
>CAJOQT010000044.1 GCA_905236875.1 uncultured Prevotella sp.
GTCATTATAAAACAGATCGTTAAACACTGTAGGAATCCAGTTGTTTGTTCTCATCATTGGTGTCATAATTGTTACCTCCTAATTATATTTTTAAGTTATACATTTATTGTTTGTCTGAGTACCTTGCAGCGCTCACCTTATATCATGCAACAAACGTACCAACATGAAAAAATCTGCCATTTTGTCGGCTTTTACTGACAAAACGGCAGAAACCCGATAGTTTTCTAAATAGTCGAAAGGATTTGTACAGCTTCACCAACGGTAGGCACATTGGCCATGACAAGCGAGCGCTTGCCATTCAGTTCACGGAACTGGCAACGGCGGGGATTTCCTGCTACAAAAGCAAGCACGCGGTCGAAGACCTCGCTCTGGTAGTACGGGCTGTCTGGATTGGAAACGAAGTAAAGCATCATACGTCCCTGCTTAAGTATCACCTTCTCGATGCCTAACTGTTTGCCCAACCGACGCAGGGGAACCACCTGCAACAACTCAGCAGCCTGCTGGGGCAACGGTCCGAAGCGGTCAAGCATGCGACTACGATAACGCTCCAGCTCGTCATCATCGCTTAGGCTGTCCAGTTCGCGGTATAGCAGCATACGCTCGGAATCGCTGGGCACATACTGGTCAGGGAAGTACATCTCAAGGTCGGATTCGAGGGTGCAGTCAGTAACAAATGAGGAATGAGAAGTAAGAAATGAGGAATGGGCTATGCCGTCATTTTTCATTTTTTCATTTCCATTTCTCATTACTGATTTCTCATTTCTCATCTCATTATTAAGTTCCGCCACTGCCTCGTTGAGAATCTTCAGATAAGTCTCATAGCCCAGATCGGCAATGAAGCCGCTCTGTTCAGCACCCAACATGTTGCCGGCACCACGGATGTCAAGGTCCTGCATGGCAATGTTGATGCCGCTACCCAGGTCGCTGAAGCTCTCCAGTGCTTCCAATCGGCGACGTGCCTCCACATTCAACGACGAGAGAGGCGGTGCCAGCAGGTAGCAGAAGGCCTTGCGGTTAGAGCGTCCCACACGTCCACGTATCTGGTGCAGGTCACTGAGTCCGAAGTGCTGTGCCCCGTTGATGATGATGGTATTGGCATTAGGTATATCGATGCCGTTCTCGATAATTGTCGTAGAGAGCAGCACGTCGTAGTCGTAGTTGATGAAGTCGAAGATAATCTGCTCCAGTTGTTCTGGTTTCATCTGTCCGTGGCCGATAGCCACCCTTGCATCGGGCACATACTTATAGATCATCTCTGCCAGCCGTTGCAGGTCACTGATGTGGTTGTTGACGAAATATACCTGTCCGTTGCGTGACATCTCGAAATTGATGGCTTCGGCAATGATGTCGGGCGAAAAGGTATGTATCTCCGTCTGAATGGGATAACGGTTGGGCGGTGGTGTCTGGATGACGCTCAGGTCACGTGCTCCAACCAACGAGAACTGGAGGGTACGGGGGATGGGAGTGGCGGACATCGTGAGGGTATCGACATTCGACTTCATCTGGCGCAGCTTCTCCTTGGTCGAAACGCCGAACTTCTGTTCTTCGTCGATAATGAGCAGTCCGAGGTCATGGAACTTGACAGTCTTGCCGATCAGCTTATGGGTTCCAATGATGATGTCTATCTTGCCGTCAGCCAGGTCCTTGAGGATAGCCGTTGTCTGTTTGGCCGAGCGTGCCCTGCTGATATATTCCACCCTGACAGGCATGTCCTTCAAGCGTGATGAGAAGGTCTGATAGTGCTGATAGGCCAATACGGTAGTGGGCACGAGCACGGCCGTCTGCTTCCCGTCACAGGCAGCCTTGAAGGCCGCACGCACTGCCACCTCGGTCTTGCCGAAGCCCACGTCGCCGCACACCAAGCGGTCCATAGGCTGCGGACGTTCCATGTCGGCCTTCACGTCGTTGGTCGCCTTCAGCTGGTCGGGCGTGTCCTCATAGAGGAACGAGGCCTCCAGTTCGTGCTGCAGGTAGGAGTCGTGGCTATAGGCGAATCCCTTCTCGTGGCGTCGGGCAGCATACAGCTTAATCAGGTCACGGGCTATGTCCTTCAGCTTCTGCTTGGTACGCTCCTTCATACGCTCCCACTGTCCCGTTCCCAGATGCGACAGGTGCGGCGGCTGACCGCCTTCCTGCGACTTATACTTCGAGACCTTGTAGAGAGAATGGATGCTTACGTAGATGGCACCACCACCCTGATAGATGATCTTGATCATCTCCTGGAAAGACCCACCCCCAGCCCCTCCCTGTGAGTGAGGGGAGTCATTACCTTGCATGCCCTTCTGCCCTGAGGTAGGAGTAATCCCTCCCCTCCCCGTAGGGAGGGGCTGGGGGTGAGTCTGTATCGGCATGCGCACCAGACCGCCGAACTTACCGATACCGTGGTCAATATGCACGATATAGTCACCCACTTCAAACTGCTGTATCTCCTTCAGCGTCAGTGACACCTTACCGCTGCGGGCACGGTCGCTCCTGAGGCTGTACTTGTGGAAACGGTCGAATATCTGGTGGTCGGTGAAGATGCAAAGCTTCAGGTCATTGTCGGTGAAGCCTGCGTGCAGGGTCTTTTCGACAGGGGTGAAAACCCCTCCCGACCTCCCCTGTTTAGGGGAGGTGCCCTGTTCTCCCCCTAAATAGGGGGAGTTAGAGGGGGTCTCTAATATTTCCTTCAGTCGTTCGTTCTGTTTCTGACTGTCTGCCAATATATAAATATGGTATCCTCGTGTGATGTAGTCATCGAGTGACTGCTGCAGTAGCTCAAAGTTCTTATGGAACAGCGGCTGAGGGGAGATGTTAAGGTGAAGGGTGGACGATTGCTGGCCGAATTCGACACGACGAAAGGCAGCGGCCTCACGGGTGAACTGCATGCCGGTGATGAGCTGTACCTCCTTGCGCATAGCGGCAATAATCTGTGCCTGCTCTTCCTCAGTGACACCCTCTATACGCTCCTTGATGGCCTGTTGGGAGAAGCCTTCGTCGTAGGTCTTGTCGATGACCTCACGGACATACGTCGGATCCTTCATCACCAGTATCGTGTCCTTTGGAACAAACGAGAGCAGCGACACACGGTCTTCTACCTCACCCGACAGCTCCGGAACGATCTCTATCTGTTCACGACGGTCACGTGACAACTGGTTCTCTACCTCGAAAGTACGGATGCTGTCAATGTCGTCACCAAAGAAATCGACGCGGAACGGATACTCACTGCTGAAAGAAAACACATCGAGGATGGAACCTCGAAGTGCGAACTGTCCGGGCTCATAGACATAGTCAACCTCACGGAATCCCAGTTCACGCAGTCGGGCACATACCGCATCCACAGTGATATGCTGTCCAGTCTGAAGGCTGAGCGTACGGTCGTCAAGCCGTTTCTTAGAGACAACGAGTTCTGCCACAGCCTCAGGATAGGAGACAATGTAAAGAAGCCCCCTCCCGACCTCCCCCGAAAGGGGAGGCTTTCCTTCGGAGTCCGTAGGTAAATCCCTCTTTTCGGAGGGATTTAGGGAAGCTAGTACTTCCGTACGTAGAATCTCGTTAGCCGCATCACGCTGACCGTACTTGATGGAACGACGATAGCTGGAAGGAAAGAAGAGCACCTGACGCTCATCCAACAGCTGCTGCAGGTCGTGATAAAGATAGCCGGCCTCTTCTTCATCCTGCATAATGAAGAGGAAGGGGGGACCTCCCGACCTCCCCCAGGTGGAGGAGCGAAGTGCCGCAAAGTACATGGCGAGACTGGAGGCAACGAGTCCGTCGAGGAAAACAGTCTGATCCGACTTTTTCCCCAACCTGTCTGCCAGCGCCTTCACCTGCGGCGACATGGCATATAATTGCAGCAATTCTTGAATTTTCATTAAAATGTCGGTGCAAAGGTACAAAAAAAGATTAAAGATTAAAGATTAAAGATTAAAGATTTTGTAGTTTCTTTGTTATTGTCATTTTTATTCATTACATTTGCAGGAAAATACAAGAGGTATTACACTATGCACGACAGTGACAGTCTTATCATCATCCCGACCTATAACGAGAAGGAAAACATTGAGAAGGTCATCCGGGCCGTTTTCGGACTGGAGAAGTGTTTTCACATCTTAGTCATTGACGACGGCTCTCCCGACGGGACAGCCGCCATCGTGAAGCGTCTCATCAGCGAAGAGTTCGCCGACAGGCTCTTCATCGAGGAGCGTTCGGGTAAGCTTGGACTGGGCACTGCCTACATCAAAGGCTTCAAGTGGGCATTGGAGCACCACTACGAATACATCTTCGAGATGGATGCCGACTTCAGCCACGACCCCAATGACCTGCCGCGACTCTACAGCGCCTGCCACGATGAGGGCTATGACGTATCTGTCGGCAGCCGTTACGTGAGTGGGGTGAATGTGGTCAACTGGCCCATCGGCCGTGTGCTGATGAGTTACTTCGCCTCCAAGTACGTACGGATAGTCACGGGTGTGAAGATTCATGACACGACGGCCGGCTTCGTGTGCTACAAGCGTCGCGTGCTGAAGGCCATCGAACTCGACAAGATCCGCTTCAAAGGCTATGCCTTCCAGATCGAGATGAAATACACGGCCTACAAAATCGGTTTCCGCATCAAAGAGGTATCTGTCATCTTCGTCAACCGTCGCGAAGGCACGTCGAAGATGAACACAGGCATCTTCAGCGAAGCATTCTTCGGAGTCATGCAACTACGCAGGGACGGGTGGACGCGGAGATACCCGAAGCCTATTGAGGGTTGAGAGTTAAATATTGAGAGAATGATTAAGCTACTATATAGGATTTACCAACTCTTTATCGTGGTGCCGGTGGTGGTGCTGGTCACTATCCTTATGGCGCTGGCCGTAGGCATCGGCACAACACTTGGCAACGGCCACTTCTGGGGCTACTACCCTGGCCGCTGGTGGGCAAAATCCATCATCCGCGTCTGTCTGCTGCCCGTCACCGTCAAAGGGTGTGAGCATCTGGAAAAGGATCAGTCATACGTTTTTGTCTCCAACCATCAGGGAGCATTCGACATCTTCCTAATCTACGGCTTCCTGGGCCGTAACTTCAAGTGGATGATGAAGTACCAGTTGGGTAAGATTCCTTTCGTGGGATATGCCTGCCGCAAGTCTCATCAGATATTCGTCGATAAGCGCGGTCCCAAGAAGATCAAGGCCACCATCGATGCCGCCCGTAAGATATTGTCAGAAAAGGGCATGAGCGTGGTGGTGTTCCCGGAAGGTTCGCGCAGTTTCACTGGTCACATGGGAGTATTCAAGAAAGGCGGCTTCATGCTGGCCGACGAGCTGCAGCTGCCAGTGGTGCCGCTCACCATCAACGGCTCATTCGACATCATGCCACGTACTCGCGATTGGCACTTCGCCAATTGGCATCCCCTGCGTCTCACCATCCACCAGCCCATCTATCCCGTCGGCAAGGGTCCCGACAACCTTCAGGCCACCATGAACCAGGCCTACGACAGCGTCATGTCTGCCCTTGACGAGAAATACAAAGGTTTTGTAGAGAATCCAGACCAGTAAGATTTGTACCATCTTTGAGCTTCATTCGTATCTTTGCAGCATGAGAAAGGGTGTTTTGTTTTTGCTGTTGCTGACAACGGCTGTACAGGCAATGGCACAGAAAGTGGTACAGAACCGACAACGGCACTTCCCCAAGAGCGTCCCAGCAGGCAACTATAGCGGCATCACCTGGCTGGGTGGCGACCGTTATGCTGTGGTTAACGACAAGTCGCCTACGGCAGGCTTCCATCTGATGACCATCCGCATCGACGACAATACGGGTGACATCAGAGAGGTCCGTGCCAACAGCTTCATGGCCGACGGCCGGCCCAACCGCGACGAGGAGGGCATCTGTTTTGTGCCACAGACGAATACGGTATTTGTCAGTGGTGAGAGTGACGGACAGATTCTGGAATACAGCATGAACGGACAGCCGACAGGACGCCAGCTGAACATCCCCGAGGTGTTTGATGAGGTTTATAGTAACAGTGGCTTCGAGGCGTTGACCTACAATGCCACGACTCAGCTGTTCTGGACAACGACGGAAAACACGCTGAAGATGGATGGCGAGCAGCCCAGCATCAACAAAAAGATTCCCAACATGCTACGTCTGCAAAGCTTCGGCAACGACCTGCAGCCACGTGAGCAATACTGGTACCAGACTGACTCGTCGGCCGTGAAGGGCACGAAGGGGCGGAGTCTGCTGGGTGTCAGTGGCATGGCGGCACTGGACGACGGACGGATCATCGTGATGGAACGCGAGGCACGAAAGACGTCGAAGAACATCGGTTCGTTTATACATATTAAATTATATATAGTCGATCCGTCGCAACAGCAGCCTGGTGAACTTCTGCCAAAGCAGTTGCTTACGGAGTTCCGCACCAAGATAAACCTTACCCGCCGCAGCTTCGCCAACTACGAGGGGATCTGCATAGGACCGAAACTAAAAGACGGCCGCCAGCTGTTGTTGCTGGTGGCCGACTCTCAAAATCAATATAAGGGTTGGCTTAAAGACTGGTTCAAGACCATTGTCTTTTAAGCTTCTTCACGTTGAATCCATCCGAGGTTGTCACCGCGACGCACCTTGGCACCCTGCTTGGCAGATACCTCTACCAGCTTGCCGCCAAGTGCAGCGGGAATGGGCACGATCTCGTTCCAGGGAGCCTGAATGTAGCAGAACGTGTCACCTTCCTTGTACTTCTGACCGATGAACGGCTCGAGGCACGGGGCGCACTCGCCTTCGCCGGAGAACTCGTAATAGACCTGTCCGGCAACGGGAGCCGTCAGGGCATCGGCCTTGGCATGCTTGAAGGCAGCAATCTCCTCGGGCTTCATCTTTGTGCCACCCAGCTTGGAATCCTTCACCTTCTGAATGTCTGCCAGCAGCTGTTTCTTGGCCTGACCGCTCTTGAACGGACGGTACTGCTCCGGGTGCATTGCCAACTCGAAGAGTTCCTCGTCGTCCTGACCGTAGTCCCAGCCGTTCTCGTCCATCTCTTTCTTGAAGCTGTCGAGGGCGTTGGGGATGAGGGTATGCGGATCGGCATCGGTGAACTCGCGGTTCTGCTTCTTGGCCAGCTCGACGAACTCCGGATCAATCGTGCCGGGCACCTTGCCGCTCTTACCCAGAATCATACCCCAGATGGCATCGTCCATCATGACGTAGCGACCCTTGCCCTGCTCGATGGTCAGCAGGTTCATCAGCGCGATGTTCTTCGTGTACTGCGAGAACGGCGTGACCAATGGGGGATAACCCACCTTCGGCCAGACATATTCTACCTCGTTGAACAGCTTCACCAACATGTCGTCCATCGACAGCGGGGTCTCGCCCTTCTTCTCGCGCAGCTTGTTGATCATGGTCTGGATGGGACCCAGGTCAGCCATCATCGAGCCCATCATGCCACCAGGCAAACCGCTGCCCAGCAAGAGGCTGGACATGTGCTTGTTGGCAGGATTGATGAAGCAGCCCAGCCAGTCGTCTATGAACTCCTGTGTCAGACTGCGTGCCTGCATATACGCATTCATATTGATATCAGCCACCTCGAAGCCCTCGTTCTTCAGCATCGACTGTACGGAGATAATGTCCGGATGGACCTTACCCCACGACAGCGGCTCAATGGCAGTATCGATGATGTCGGCACCATTGTTGCAGACCTCCAGGATGGAGGCCATCGACAGACCGGGACCACTATGTCCGTGATACTGGATGATAATGTCGGGGTGCTTCGTCTTGATGCTCTTGGTCAACGCACCCAGCAGGGCGGGCTGTCCGATGCCGGCCATATCCTTCAGGCAGATCTCCTCGGCACCGGCGGCAATCACCTCATCGGCAATCTTCGAGTAATACTCCACGGTATGCACGGGACTGGTGGTGATACAAAGCGTGGCCTGCGGTATCATGCCAGCCTCCTTTGCCCACTTGATGCTCGGGATGATATTACGGGTGTCGTTCAGTCCGCAGAAAATACGGGGGATATCGACGCCCTGGGCTTTCTTCACTTTATACATCAGTGCTCGTACATCGTCGGGCACCGGATACATACGCAGAGCATTCAGACCACGATCCAGCATGTGAGTCTGGATACCAGCTTCATTAAATGGTTTACAAAAGGCTCTTACTGCACTGTTAGGATTCTCGCCAGCCATCAGGTTGACCTGCTCAAAGGCACCGCCATTGGTCTCGACACGGGCAAAGCAACCCATGTCAACAATAGCGGGAGCGACACGCTCCAGCTGATCTTTACGAGGCTGGAACTTCCCAGACGACTGCCACATGTCACGATAAACAAGGCTAAACTTAATCTTCTTTTTCATACTATTATATTTAATTATTCCGAATCATGATGCAAAGATACGATTTCGCGGGAAGAAAACCAAATAAAAATGCAATTAATTATCATTCTTCGGTTTTCTCCAAGCGGTCATCGACGTTGTCACCCTCGGTGGGCTTCAGTTCATCGAAGTCAGTAATTCCCACAGCCACAAGGATATTGTACCACTGGATAAGCTTCTTGATATCGCTGTTGTGAACACGGTCACGGTCCCAAGCCGGAAGCACCTTGGTGAAGTAGTCCTGCAACTCCTTACCGCTTGCCTTCTTATAGTCGATGCTGGCAGCCTTGCCGCCCTCCACTTCCTTGATGGCATTGAACACCTTGTAGAGCTCAATATCCTCATCTTCAGTAAACATGGCGATATCGCCCAGTGACGTTATGCGGTCGGTTGCAAAGGCCGGCATGCGCTTATGGGTGTCGTCGAGTGCTTCAACGATGAAACTGTTCTTGGCACGTGAGATAAGTTTGTAAAGTCCCGGTTTGCCCGAGATAGCTAAAATGGTCTGTGACATAATAATTTTCGATTTAACAATTTTCGATTTTTAATTTATAGTTCTTTGGGATTTCTATTCTTGTCGTATTTTATATTTTCACCTTTAAGAAGTTGTCCAGCTGTTCGTCGATATCGGCAATGCCGTCGTTGACGAGTTCAAAGTCGGCAAGTCGGCACACCTCCTCCTGGGGCCATTGGCGCTGCATCCAATCCAGTACCTTCTCGCGACTGATGCCATCACGCTGCATCACCCGCCGGATGCGGACTTCGAGCGGAGCCGTTACCACGATGACACGGTCAACCAGCCGATAGATGCCCGACTCGAACATGATGGCACTCTCCATCCATTGCAGGCCGCTCTCCTCGAAGTCGCGGAACACGGCAGGATGAACGATGGCATCAACAGCTTTTGCATGCTCTTCAGATGCCAGTAGGAACTGGGTCACTACCGCCTTATTGAGGGAATACTCATGAGCCCCATGAGCCCCATGGTTTTCGTAGGCTTCCGGCCCGATAAGCCGCGTCAGCTGTTCCCGTATGTCGGGCGAGGTACGGATAAGCCGCTTGGCGGCTGCGTCGCAGTCGTACACCTCATAGCCACGAGCCTGTAGCCGCTGGCAGACAAAGCTTTTGCCACTTCCGATGCCTCCTGTTATTCCCGTCTTCATCTGCTCCTATTCTTCTTCTATGAGATAGTCCACCTGTTTCGTGTCGAGCCTGGCACGGCTGATACCCTGCGGAACAACCTTCAGGTAGATGTTACACTTGTCGGAGGGATTCGCAATGATTTCCTTGTAGTCAGCAATGACGATGAACTGTTCGGGCCGCAGGTTGCGGAACTGACTGACACCTGTGACAAAGTTCACCTTGACCTTGGACGGGAAAGTACGCAGCACCTTACCCTCGGGCATGTTGACAGCCAATATGGGCACATCGTCCATGCTCTCTTCTGTCAGGACGTCGGTATAGAATCCCACCTTGATACGCTCCGGGACGAACTTAACACCACGTATCTTGGCCATCTGACAATCTACAATGAGCGTATCGCGGAAATTGGCATAGTTGAGTGCCTCGGTATATACCACCTTGATGCTGTCGAGCTTCTCCTGCGAGGCATACACGTCGATACTGTCAGGCCAGTACTGGGTTTGCGCGATGAAGTAGAGATGTTCGGGAATGACACGTCCGCTCCACCTGACCGGCACACGTTTATGGACACCGTCATTATAGTAGAACTCCAGTTTCTCTGGCTTGATGCTGGTAATCTTCGACGTCATATTGGGGTTCTGGGCATGAATGAGCTTTTGTAGCTCGGCAGCAGTGATATAGCCATAGCCGTTACCCCGGTTATAGTTCTTGAAGAGTGCATTAAGCTTGTTCAGCTGATTGCTGTAGAGGTAGGACAGCAACATCCATCCTTTGTCGCGGACAGAAACGCGAACAGTATCCACCTCGTCGGAAGTGAGAACGGCATTCTTGGGTATCTGGGCTATGCGCACAGGTATCTTCAGCTCTCTCTCGTATGTCTCGTTAAGCGTTGTCATCAGCCAGAAGATGGCAGAGAGGCCGAGAAAGGACAAGAATATCAGGAACTGCTTGTTAAGATTACTAAACAAAAAGTCCCTGACAATGCGGAAGAAGCTTGCGATACCCACGTTGGAAAACTATTTGGCAGGTGTATTGGCGTCATCCTTGAATACATAGTTCTTGTTGACGCGAATGACGGTTCCCTTGGCAATTTCCACTTCAACGATGTTGTTGGCCAGGTCTATCTTCTTGACAGTGCCATAGATACCTCCGCTGGTGAAGACGCTCGTGCCTTCAGTCAGGGAGTTCTGGAACTTCTGTATCTCCTTCTGCTTTTTCTGTTGCGGACGGATCATAAAGAAATAGAAGATGGCGAAGATAGCCACCATCATGATGAGCATTTGTGTATTCGGACTCATAACTTAAAATTTACAATTTACGTTATTTGATTAATTCTACGGTTTAACGATATAACGACAGACAATTTGCGTTTACTGTTTCGACTCCCTCGGCCTTCGTTCGTCTATGTGCTTCAGCAGACGACGGGTATTGATGAGGTGACGGGCAATAGCGTCAAGCATACCATTGATGTAGCCGCCGCTGCGCGGGGTTGAATAGAGCTTGGCTATATCGACATACTCGTTGATAGTGACGCTGATAGGGATGCTGGGGAAGGTCATCATCTCTGCGATGGCAATCTGCATAATGACCACATCCATGTATGCCAGTCGCGAGAAGTCCCAGTTGTGGGATGCCTCACTCATGTACCCCTGATATTCATTGGCATTGAGAATGGTAGCGCGGAACAGCTTGCGGGCGAACTCCTTGTCCTCCTCACTGTCGTATTCTGGCAGCAGTTCCTGACTGGCTTTGTTGTTCTCGTCGAAGCGCTTGATAGTCTTCAGCACAAAGGTGTCAACAATCTCCTTGTCGTCGTTCCAGTAGAGGCTCTGCTCTTCCAGCACACTGTCCAAATCTGGATTGTCCTGAATAAAGGTACGGTAAATCTTACGCCACAGCTCACGGTCGGCAGCATAGGAGTCTTCCTCGCTTTCCATGTAGTCTTTGTAGATGGTGCTCTCCGTAATCTGGTTATACAGGTTGTGAACGAACTCGGCATTGTCGTCCCAGTTCTTCTTCTGAATCTCCAGGAAATCGTTCAACATCTTGTTCTCTTCCAATTGCAGGGCAAAGCGGTTGAATACGAATTTAGACGACGGCTCCGGTGTCTGCTCACGACGGGCCTTCGACTGCGCGACCTCCAAATGCTTGCGGGCTTCCCTCGTAATGGCAATGATCAGGGCCAGCAGGTAATTGTAAAGGTCATAAGCCTTGGAAAGACTGAAAAATAATTCTTTCTCAGCCGAATCAATGTTCTTACTTCCGTTTTGATAGTACGCGTAGGTTAACTGGACTATCTTAATCCTTATTATTTCACGATTAATCATAATACAATATTGCTTTCCGATACTCTTATCAAGTGCAAAAATACAGTTTTTTCCCTAATTATGCAAGAAAAACAGGCTATTTTTTAAAAAAATTCATAATTCATCTTTCGGAATTCATAAATATTTCTTACCTTTGCACCCGCTTTTTAGGCACCGTGTGATGGTGAATTAAGCAAAAACAGTATTAACAACTTAATTTAGAGTAACACATTAAAGTTATGAAAGAAATCGCATTGAACGGTCAGAAGCGCACCGACACTGGCAAGAAGGCCAGCAAGCTGCTTCGCAAAGAGGGACTGATTCCCTGCAACCTGTATGGAGAGAAAAAGGGTGAGAACGGACTGCCTGAGGCTTTGGCATTTGCCATCCCCATGTCTGAACTGCGTAAGGCTATCTACACCCCTCACGTATATGTCCTGAACCTGACGATTGACGGCGCTCCTCATGTGGCAATCATCAAGGAGTTGCAGTTCCATCCCACAACGGATGCCCTGCTCCACGCCGACTTCTATGAGGTCAGCGAGACCAAGCCCATCACCGTTGGTATTCCTGTCAGGCTGAACGGTCTGGCACAGGGTGTTCGCGATGGTGGCCGTATCAACCTGTCTATCCGTAAGATCAATGTAACAGCTCCCTACAAGAACATTCCCGAAACACTCGACATCGACGTTACCAACCTCCAGCTCGGCAAGAGCATCAAGGTGGGCGAGCTGAGATTCGAGGGTCTTGACATTGCCACCTCTCCCGAGGTTGTTGTCTGCTCTGTGAAGGCTACACGTGCTTCTCGTTCTGCTGCATCTGCTGAGGAGGCTGCCGAATAATTGACAATTGATATTTCATTGACATTGGATAAGTATCTGATTGTGGGGCTGGGAAATCCCGGCGACGAATACGCTGAGACCCGCCACAACACTGGTTATATGGTATTGGACGCTTTTGCAAAGGCGTCCAATGCTGTTTTTGCCGATAAGCGCTACGGCTTTGTGGCAGAAACATCTGTCAAAGGACGCAAGGTGTTCCTGCTGAAACCCACCACCTACATGAACCTCAGCGGCAATGCCGTTCGCTACTGGCTCAACAAGGAGAATATTGACCAAAGCCGGCTGCTCGTCATCAGCGACGACGTAGCTCTCCCGCTGGGACAGTTCCGCCTGAAAGCCGGCGGCTCCAATGGCGGGCACAACGGACTGGGTCACATTCAGCAGCTCATCGGACAGCAGTATGCCCGTCTGCGTATGGGCATTGGCAACGACTATCCGCAAGGCAGCCAGATCGACTATGTACTCGGACACTTCACATCAGAAGACAAAGAACGGCTTCAGCCGGCCATTGACCTGGGTGTGGAGATTATCAAGAGCTTTGTCCTGGCTGGCATTGACATCACAATGAATCAGTTTAACAAAAGAGGGAAAGAAAGCAGCAGACCCTCGCCCAACGGACCCACCCCCAACCCCTCCCTGAATGGAGGGGAGGAATTACTCCATAAAGAATAAATATGAAGGAAAAGCCAACAACGCATAAAGTATCCTCTCCCCTCTCTCATAGAGAGGGGCCGGGGGAGAGTCCGCAGAGTCTTCTTGCCCGTATCGACAAGTGGCTGTGGGCAGCACGCATCTTCAAGACACGTTCTATAGCTGCCGATGCCATCAAGAACGGCCGTGTCACTATGGGTGGTGTCAGTGTCAAGCCGTCACGAATGGTCAAGGCAGGCGAGACGGTCAGCGTACGCAAGCCACCCGTCACCTATTCCTTCAAGATACTCAAGCCCATCGAACAGCGGGTGGGAGCCAAGCTTATCCCAGAGGTGTATGAGAACGTAACAGCTCCAGACCAGTATGAGATACTGGAGATGAACCGCATCAGCGGATTCGTCAATCGTGCCCGTGGTACCGGACGCCCTACCAAGAAGGAACGCCGTGCCCTCGAAGAGTTCATCGAGCCTGCCTTCGGGAACTTCGATGACTTCGACTGGGACGAATAAATCACTAATCACAAATCGCCATGCTTTTTCTCGACATCATATATATAATAATAGGTGTAGCCCTCGTACTGATAGGCGCTGACCGTCTGACCGAAGGAGCCAGCTCCCTGGCTCGTCGCTTCGGAGTTCCGGAGATTGTCATCGGACTGACCATCGTGGCTTGCGGCACCTCGGCACCGGAGTTCTTCGTCAGCCTCATGTCTGCCCTGAACGACACACCAGGCATGGCCGTAGGTAATGTCGTGGGTTCAAACATCATGAACACCATGCTCATCGTGGGCTGTGCAGCCATGGTGGCTCCTATGGTCATCAGTCCCTCCACCGTGCGCAAGGACATCCCGTTTGCCGTAGGAGCTTCCGTACTTCTGCTACTCCTCACACTCGACGCTGACGTCAGCCGCTTCGACGGCATTATTCTCCTTTTAGGCTTCGTCGTCTTTATGGCCTATACGCTGTGGCAGGCGAGAAAGAGCCTCTCCCCCGCCCTCTCCGAAGGGAAAGGGAGTAAGGAGCCCGTCATGAACGCCCCCTCTTCAGGAGGAAGCAAGGTGAAGGCTCCCTGGCTGGATGCCCTTTGGATCATCCTCGGTCTCGCCGGTCTGGTGTTCGGTAGTAATCTCTTTGTAGGCTCAGCCTCAAATGTGGCGTCGTCGTTTGGAGTCAGTCAGGGTGTCATCGGCCTGACCATTGTGGCAGGAGGCACCTCGCTGCCTGAGTTGGCCACCAGTGTGGTAGCAGCCCGTAAGGGACAGTCGGCCATCGCCATTGGCAACGTCATAGGTTCCAACGTCTTCAACATCCTGCTGATACTGGGTGCTACGGCAGCCATCAGTCCGTTGCAGATGGAAGGCATCACCATGCTGGACTTGGGCGTCATGCTCGGCTCCATTTTCCTGGTATGGCTGTTCTCTTTCACCCGTTATACGGTTGAACGATGGGAAGGTGCTGTACTTTTTATCGGTTATATGGCCTATCTGGCTTGGCTGCTCAGCAACCTGTAAAACGGCTTACCGACTTGTCAAAATGAAAGGAATTCAATAAAATCGACGCCACTTTGTAAAAATTTTCACGGATTTACTTGCTTATTCACCGAAAAGTAGTACCTTTGCAGACCAAATGCGCAAACCGCGAATCTGTAAACAGAAAATTGTAAATCCGTAAATAGAAAAAATACAAAGATGAGTCAACTGATCAAACCTATAGACTATGAGCGCCTGCTTGGTACACGACAGACCGAGCAGGGCATCAAGTTAATCAAGGAATTCTTTCAGCAGAATCTGTCAACAGAGCTGCGTCTGCGACGGGTGACCGCCCCCCTGTTTGTTTTGCAAGGTCTGGGCATCAATGATGATCTGAATGGTGTGGAGCGTGCCGTAACGTTTCCTATCAAGGACCTGGGCGATGCCCGCGCCGAGGTGGTTCACTCGCTGGCCAAGTGGAAGCGGCTCAGCCTCGCTGAATATCGGATAGAGCCGGGCTATGGCATCTATACCGACATGAACGCCATCCGCGCTGACGAAGAGCTGGACAACCTCCATTCGCTGTATGTCGATCAGTGGGACTGGGAGGCTGTCATTACCAAGGAACAGCGTACCATCCAGTTCCTGAAAAACGTGGTGGAGCGAATCTATTCCGCTATCCGGCGCACGGAGTATCTGACGTGTGAGACTTATCCCCAGCTCAAGGCCTTCTTGCCGGAGAAGATTCACTTCATCCATGCCGAGGAGTTGCTGAAGATGTATCCCGACAAGTCGCCGAAAGAGCGCGAGGATGCCATCTGCGAGGCTTACGGTGCAGTATTCATTATCGGCATAGGCGGCAAGCTGAGCAATGGTGAAAAACACGACGGACGTGCGCCCGACTATGACGACTGGTCAACGGTGGCAGAGAATGGTCGTGCCGGACTGAATGGCGATATCCTGATATGGTATCCTGTTTTGGGCCGCTCGTTCGAACTCTCGTCCATGGGTATCCGTGTTGACAAGGAAAGTCTGCTGCGTCAGCTGAAGCTGGAGGACAAGGAGAACCGTGAACAGCTGTATTTCCACCAGAAGCTGCTCAACGACGAACTGCCTTTGAGTATCGGTGGTGGTATTGGTCAGAGCCGTCTGTGCATGGTGCTGCTTCATAAGGCCCATATCGGTGAGATTCAAGCCAGTATCTGGCCTGACGATATGCGGCGCCAGTGTAAGGAAATGGGTATGCCGCTGATTTGATAGAACCAAGGCTAAGGTTTTGTTCAGCAAAAGCTAAGGTTTTGTTCAGCAAAAGCTAAGGTTTTGTTCAGCAAAAGCTAAGGTTTTGTTCAGCAAA
>CAJOQT010000045.1 GCA_905236875.1 uncultured Prevotella sp.
ACAAAACAACTTGTTTTGTCCACCAAAAGTTATGCTTTGGTTGAACAAGAGTATAGGTTTTGCGACACAAAACAAGTTGTTTTGTTAGTTCAAAGCACCTTCTCACGATTCTGAGTGTTGAGACTTTGTTCTGCCATCTGCTATTATAGCCCCTTTTAAAGAGGCTGTTTGCAGGAAGTTAAAGGGTAGGGTGCTATGTCAGGATAAAGCATTTTAACTTTTTTTATCTTAAAGAAAGAGGTGTTGCATTAAAAAAAAGTGTAATTTTGCACCCGAATTAAAACTATAGAGAGAATTCACATATTATTAAACTAAAAAAGAAAGCAAAATGAAAAAGATTATGTTTGTTGCTATGGCAGCTGTTGCCATGCTGGTTGTTTCCTGTGGTAATTCCATGAGTCCTGAGGCTGCTAAGGCTTGGAGTGATTTCAAGGCTGCTGCTGAGAAGATTTCTACCCCCGAGGCTGCTGACCAGTTTGAGAGTTTTGATGACTTTAATACTGCTGTTCAGGAGTGGAACGCTGCTAGTCAGGAGATGGGTAAGCACGCTGCCGAGTACAGCCAGGCAATTGCTGACAGTATGAACGTTATCATCGAGTCTACCAACAAGAACATCCAGGCTATCACTGAGTTGCAGCAGGCTGCCAACGAAATCAATGAGGCTGCTGGTGCAGTTGAAGAGGCTGCTGGTGAACTGGAAGAGGCTGCCGGTGAACTGGAAGAGGCTGCTGGAGAATAATCCTTTACCCTTCCCACACGAATAATTATGGGGACAGGTTGTTTGATCAAACATCCTGTCCCCATTGATTTAGATTGTAGCTACTGGTGTTTATGTCGTGGAGTCCTATTGGTCCTGTTGCCATTCTCCGCTGTAGCTGATAGGTTCACGTTCACGGGCACGGACATCAATGTCTGCCTGTCCCCCTTCATATACTGTCAATAAATAGGTCAGGATGTCTTCATCGTTATTGACGAGTATCGTGATGTATGTTGTTCCTTTAGCATCTTTCCTTGTATTGTACTCGCTGATGGGGGCTGTGAAGTTCAAACCCTTACCACCACCATAGGGAATATTGTACGCCCTGCCAATGTAGGGCAGATAGGACACCAGCGTGTCTCCTCTTACCTCCACGTTGTAGCCGTACGACACCTGTTTGGCAATGCCTCTCGGGGGATACATGGTGCGCACTCCGATTGTATAGTGCCTATTGGACAGACTCTCTGCCACAGCTCTTATTTGTGCTGCCTGACGTTCTGCCTTTTCTGCACTCGACAGGCTGCTGCAACCTGCAACAACCAGCAGCATTATGGCTGCCAAGAAATATATATACTTTCTCATATTTATATTATTTAGGTTCTACATTTGCTCATTTTTTAGGAAGCACAGGGGTTTTCAACGGAGTGTTGAATCGTTATTATTCTGCTGCAAATGTAAACATTTATTTTTGATTATCCAAATAATCCGACTTCATCATTCATTTTTCTTTGTTTTCTCTTTGCCAAATCGATTTTTTCGATTAACTTTGCCCCTTGAAACATTCTTGACAACTAAAAATGGTCAACAACTAAAGCTTAGCAGCAATATGATGAAAACAAGAGCCCTCTCATTTCTCGCCTTTCTGGCGGTCGTGGCAATGATAGTGCCCGCCTTTGTGGGGTGTACCAACAGGCAGAACGGACCTAAAATGGTCGAAAGAAAAGTCACCGTTGCCGACTCACTTGTGTGGTTTGCTGCCAACGACAGGAACTTTTCGCGTATGATGGAGCTTTGTGACAGCCTTGAGAAGACAGGCGACTTCTCGCATATCCGCGCCAACTTCTACCGGGGCGATGCCCTCAGGGAGTCGGGTAGCGACAGCGCTGCCTTCGAGTGCTATCGTGCTGCCGTCGGCGACGGTCTCGAGGACTACGGAGAGCTGTGGTGCTATCAGGAGGCTGCACGACACTACATCAAGATGATGTATAACAAAGCCGACTATGAGGGAGTGGTTCATGAGGTAATACCCATCCTTAACATCCTCGACTCGGTAGAGACCGTTGATCCTGAGGCACGCCTGATGATTCATAGTATGCTGGGCGAGTGTAACCTCAACCTCAAGCAGATGGAGTTCGCCAAACAGAACTTCGAAATCAGCTATAAGGGTTATCAGGAATGGGTACCACAGGACAGCACGGGTAGGGCAGTGTTCTGTGCCATTGAGGACATTGACAACATCGCACAGAAATACATCACAGACAAGATGTACGACGAGGCTGAGGTATGGCTGCAACGTGCCGACTCTCTGCTTCCTGCCCTGAAAGCATATGCAGAACAATGGGACAACGACTTCATTTATGACAGCAGATATTCGGTCATTCTTTGCCATCACATGGAAATTGCCCAGCATAAAGGTAACGAAAAAGAGGCTGAAAAGTACTACGAGGAGTTTATAACACGACCATTTGCCAATACTGACATAGGACACCTTCTTGTTGTTGATTACCTCATGGAATCTAACCGCTATGCGGAGGCGGCCGACAACCTCTCAAGGCTTGACTGCTTCTATGAGGCAACTGGAACACAGATGACGATGGATAATCTTGCCTCGTACATCGATAAGATGAAGGCCAATCTTGTCATAGGACGTAAGGATACTGTACTCTATGCCGCCAAACAGCTTATTGAGAAATATAAGCCCACTCTTGAACGAGAGAAAGAGCTGGATGCAGCAAGACTCGCCACCATCTACGACACACAGGGAAAGGAACGCCAGATATCACAGCAGCAGGCAGAGCTCCTGCAGCAGCGCGTTGTCGGACTGATTATAGCCATCATCCTGCTGACCATCTTCTTCATCATCTACACCTTGGTGCGACGTCGTGCCGCCAAGCGACTTGCAGAGATGAAAGCCGCACAGGAGCGTATTGAGAGTGAGCTGCGCATTGCACGCGACATCCAGATGTCAATGGTGCCCAGTGTCTTCCCTGACCGAGAGGGACTGGATATGTATGCCTCGATGACTCCAGCCAAGGAAGTCGGAGGAGACCTCTACGGATACGTGCTCATCGGCGACAAGCTCTACTTCTGCGTCGGCGACGTCAGCGGCAAGGGCGTTCCGGCATCGCTCTTCATGGCACAGGCTACGCGACTCTTCCGCACACTGGCTGCCCAGCAGATGATGCCTGCCGAGATATGCACCCGCATGAACGACGCCCTCAGTGGCGAAGACAATGAGAGCAGCATGTTCGTCACGTTCTTCCTCGGACTTGTCAACCTGAAGACGGGACACCTCGACTTCTGCAATGCCGGACACAACCCGCCGGTTTTGTTTAATGGACAACGGACAACAGACCGCTCGGCTTTGCCGCTTGCTACCGAAGGGACGCAAGAACGACCACAGACAACGCATTGTGAATTCCTGCAAATGGAACCCAATGCACCCATTGGCATGTGGCCAGGACTGGAGTACGAGGGAGAGGAGATTGAAAACATCAGGGACAAGTCGCTCTTTATCTACACCGACGGACTGACGGAGGCGGAAGACATCCGGCAACAGCAGCTTGGCGACGACCGGCTGCTTGAGCTGCTCGCACAGTCCGCGAACGAAAGTGCGCAGCAGACGGTGGAGCGGCTGACGGAAGTCGTGAAGCAGCATCGCGGAGAGGCAGAACCCAACGACGACCTCACGATGATGTGCTTCAGTATTAAGGGTTAGAGGATTACATTTTGAATTATAAAAGGCTATGACACAGATATTGAAAGAAGATGGCAAGACCATTATTAAGACCGGCTCACGTATTGACACGTTGGGTGCCGGCGAGTTTGAGAAAGCTATTGAGCCGACGTTGCAGGATGACGGCTGCAACCTGGTACTGGACTGCTTGGAACTGACCTATTTGGCCAGCTCAGGACTGCGCATCATTCAGAGGACCATGCGTACGGTGATGATGAAGAAGGGGCAGTTCAAGATCATCAACGTGAACCCCGAAATCTATAAGATACTTAAGATGACGGGCTTCACGAAGTTCATGACTGTTGAACAGAAAGCATGAATGATGCTTTGAGCATGAGCAATTATGGATTATAAGGAAGAGCTGGACAGGCTGCGTGAGGACTACAAGTTGTTGGAGCAGAACTTCAACAACATGTCGGAAGGATATGAGGAATCGCTGTTGCTCTACGACAGGCTGATGGAGACGTTCCATGAGCTGGAGGAGACCAACCGCCAGCTGGACATCGCACGCCAGAGGGCTGAGGAGTCCTCGAAGATGAAGTCGGAATTCATCCAGCAGATCTCGCACGAGATTCGCACGCCGCTCAACATTCTTTCCGGCTTCACACAGGTCGTCACTACGCCAGGCATGGAGCTCGATGAAGAAACCAAGGCCGACATCAACCGCCAGATAACAGAGAACACCGACCGCATCACAGGACTGGTGAACAAGATGCTGGAACTGAGCGACGCCAACAGCAAGACCGTCATCGAGCGCAACGACCAGGTTCCTGCCATACAGATTGCAGCCGAGGCAGCCGATGCCAGCGGCATCACTACGGCGCAGCACCTCACCTTCGACATGCAACTGTCGGCTGAGGCAGAGACCGCCATGCTTCAGACCAACCGGCAGTCGGCCGTGCGTGCGCTCACCCTCATACTCGACAACGCACGCAAGTTCACCAAGCCTGCCGAGGCTCACGCACGTCATGACATACCGGAGGAAAAGAAACAGGCCCGTCTGCTGCTTGACGTGAAGGACAATACTGTGCGTTTCATGGTTGAGGACACAGGTATCGGCATCCCCATTGCTGAAGCCGACCATGTCTTCGAGGAATTTGTTCAGCTTGACAGATATTACGACGGAACGGGCATTGGCCTTACCGTTGCCCGTTCCCTTGCCCGTCGTCTGGGCGGTGACATCGTGCTCGACACCTCCTATACCCCTGGTGCCCGCTTCGTGCTGTCACTTCCGCTCCTTGCTATTTCTCGTTGAGCAGACCGTGACGGTAGGCGTAGAGCAGGTCCTTGAGGTCGGAGACCTGGGAGCGTAGCTCACGACCCTTGTCGGTGTCGGCAACGAGCATGCGGTGGGCGGACATCTCAACGATTTGGGTGGTCGATTTGATGTCGGTGCCACGGCGTATGGCATCGGAGGAAGAGGTGAACGGCTCGTGCTGTACGAGCTGGAAGCCTCGTGAGTGATAGACGAGGGTATAGCCTGCGATGCCTGTCTCGGCATGGTAGGCCTCGGAGAAGCCTCCGTCGATGACCATGAGGCGACCTCCCGCCTTGATGGGGTTCTCGCCCTTGGCAACGTGTACGGGTACGTGTCCGTTGATGATGTGGCGCTGAGGTCCTTCTACGGAGAAGGCATCAAGAATGCGTTCGCAGACTTCAGGCTCTTCGCGTAGCTGGAAGTAGGCTCCCTTGGTTTCTTTCCACGTCTCTTTATCGGCAAGGAAGTAGCGTTCGAAGGTGGCCATCTTGGACTTGTCGAAGAGGGGAGAGTCGGGGCCGCACCAGAGGTAGAGGAAGTAGTCGCGGGCGTAGTTGCGGTCTTCGGTCGAGCTGTCGTCGGTGAATGCGGTACGTATAAGCTGACCGGTCTTCTCCATGAGCTCGCGTCCCTTGTAGGTGCCTCCGTAGAGTGAGACTTCCTTGAGCGTACCGTCGGCATTGAGCGGTATGCTGGCGTGATAGAGCAGATTGGAGTTATAGACAGCATACATGCAGCCGTGACTTAACAGGGTGCGTACATGCTTCTGGAGCTTTTCGCTGACGAGGAAGGAGTGACGCAGCTTTTCCATGAGCAATTCCTCTTCGGCAGTCAGTTCACTGGGGGCTTTGGAGCTGACGGTGGGGAAGTCACAGGTCTTCATGGCGTACTCCTTGCCGTCGAGAGTGCATACGCCACGTTTGTAATCGACGTGGTCGAGCATGCAGCGGTCTTCCATGTGCCACTCCGGGTGGCGCTTGAAGATGCGCGCCTCTTCCTTGAACTGCAGGATGGTAATGGCCTTGTGCATGCGTGCCGTGAGTTGCAGCGTCTTGGCATCCAGATGCTGTCCCTGAAGCAGTCGTGGCATGAACTCCTCGCAGTCGTCGGCGGCGTATGTCTCCATAGCGAAGGTGGCAAGCGGCACGAGGTTGATGCCGTAGCCCTCTTCGAGCGTGGTGAGGTTGGCATAGCGCAACGAGAGTCGCAGCACGTTGCAGATGCAGGCCCTGTTGCCTGCGCTGGCTCCCATCCAGAGGATGTCGTGATTGCCCCACTGGATGTCCCATGTGTCGTATTGTCGGAGTGTATCCATGATGATATGGGCACCCGGTCCGCGGTCGAAGATGTCGCCGAGCAGGTGCAGACGGTCGATAGAGAGTCGTTGTATGACGTGGCACAGGGCACAGATGAAGTCGTCTGCACGTCCTGTGGTGATGATAGTATCGACGATGACCGTCACGTATGCGGCCTTGTTATTGTCCTCTGTGCGTTCGTGTAGCAGTTCCTCGATGATGTAGGCAAAGTCCCTGGGCAGTGCCTTGCGAACCTTGGAACGGGTGTATTTACTGGACACCTCGCGTGCTACCTTTACGAGCTGGTGGATGGTGATGTGGTACCAGTCGTCGATGTCGGTTTCTGCTGCCTTGACGAGTTCGAGCTTTTCCTCGGGGTAGTAGATGAGTGTACACAGCTCCTTCTTCTCCGACTCGCGTATGCCGCCGGCAAAAAGCTCATCGACCTTACGCTTGATGTTGCCGGAGGCGTTCTTGAGAACATGCAGGAAGGCCTCGCTCTCTCCGTGCAGGTCAGCAAGGAAGTGCTCGGTGCCCTTCGGCAGGTTCATGATGGCTTCGAGATTGATGATCTCTGTTGCTGCGGAGGCTACTGTCGGGAATGACTGGCTCAGCAGCTGGAGGTAGTGTAGCTTGGACTTTAGTTCTTCTTTCTTCACGGCCTATTATATTATAATATGTGTTTAATCTCTAATCTTATCCTTCCACGTCCAGTCTTCCTGTGACGGCATCCTTGAGACGCTGTGTCTGCCGGTCGTTGAGGGCTGTGATGGGCATCATGCCTTCCTCCAGTCCTGTGAACTCGGCAAGCAGTCCCATGAGACGTGAGACGAACGGCAGCAGACGGTGCTCCTGCAGGGTTTCTGTCAGGTGCTCCTCGTCGATGTCATGTTCGCGTATCTCACGTTCCAGTTCGAGCAAGTGGGTCATGGCCAGCCGGTTTGCAATATGTTGCCGGTGGAGGTACTTGAATGTTGCCAGCAGGCGCTCTTCCTCGCTGGCGAACTTGTTGCCGATGACGGAGGCGATGGACTCTGGCGCCTTGTATCCGGCGGGCAGGTAGCAGTCGGCTCCTTGCACGTCGATGTCGGCTCCTGACACGTCGGCCCCTGTGGTGCGCAGCAGGTGGAGACCGCGTCTCATCACGCTGTCGAGCTGCTCGTAACGTACATATATCATAAGCTGTCGCCAGGAGTCTGCCGGCAACGCGGGCAGGGTACTGTTCTGCAGCCAGCAGGCATCGCCGCATACTCCAGCCTTCAGGAGCAGGAATAGTGCCTCGCGTGTCTTGTCGTTCATGAGTTCATAGACGTTACTGTCCATGACCTTACGGTAGATGTTCAACAGCTGGCGGTTCATCTCTGCTATTGTGATGCTGCGTGTCACCAGGGCATTGCGTACTGTCTCGATACGCGGGTTCCAGCCCAGCTGTACAAGGCTCTCGCGCTCCATGTCGCCCATGGCAATGACCACGTAGGCCTTCTGGATCGTCTGGCGCTGGTAGAGCAATGTCTTGGGCATTTTCTCCTGCCATTGCCGGTTCTTCAGTATCCACGGTTCCAGCTCTCCGTGCGGAGTGATGATGGTACGTGTTCCCAGCCTGTGCGCCAGAACGCTGGCCTTGGCATAGTCGAGCAACCAGCAGCCGTGTATGTGGAGTATATCCCAGTGGCTGCCCCTCAGCTCGCTCTTAACGGCCGACAGGGTGTTGCACGACGACATCTGGGCACTGGTTCCGCACAGTTCCATAAGCAGGCGTACATAGCGTGCCTGCAGGTCGTTCTGCTGATCGTAATAATGAAGTACCTTCAATTTGCTGTTTATCGATTAACGATTTGTTATTTACCGAAGTAGGTCTGCAGTCGCAGTCCCCAGAGTCGCCAGAAACCGGGTTTCTTGTCGAATAGACGGATAGCATCGTGAACGTGGGCAGCAGGTACGGACACGGCATCATAGACACCACGCATTCCCTTCAGCCATCGCCCGCGATGGCCACGGCCTGAACGCCGCTCTGCCTTGAGTATCAGAGACGTAGCATCCTCCAGATCGCTGCGTGAGCGGTAGGTCGTTCCTTCGCTCTCGCGTTTCTTACTGTAGATGAAGACCAGCGACTCGTCGTCCGTAGTCTGCTGGGACAAACCTGCCAGCCAGTCGTCGGACAGGGGAGGACGGTTGATGTCTGCCAGTACGATGCGGGTGTAGTGGGCAGCCTTAGCACCGACGGTCAGCGCCAGTTGCAGACGGCTGGGGTTATAGACCACCGACTTGGGCAGGAACGTGGTATAGAGCAAGGGATAGCCGGTCTTCAACCGCTTCAAGACATCGGGCGTCTCGTCGGACGAAGAGTCATCGACCACGATGACCTCATACGTCACGTCGCATTGCTGCGTCAGGAAACGCGGCAGGTTTTGCTCTATCTCCATGGCCTGGTTGTGAACCGCCATGACCACCGAAAATCCTTCAGTCCTTGTCTCACTCATATCTTATTATTTACTCAACGTAATTCATCGCTTGTGTATCCTACGGGCAGTTTGCGGCAGTTGTACTGCGAGGCCATGATTTCACCGTAGGCACCGGCAGAACGTATGGCCAGTAGGTCGCCGCGCTGTGTGCGGTTGAGGTCAATCTGTTTGGCAAACACGTCGGTCGATTCACAGATGGGTCCCACCACGTCGTACGTCTCCATCGGCTCATTGCTCATGATGTTCTCTATCTTGTGATAAGCCTGATAGAGCGCAGGGCGAATGAGGTCGGTAAAGCCGGCATCGACGATGGCAAACTGCTTTACGGCACCTTTCTTTACATAGAGCGTCTTGGTGATGAGCGAACCGCATTGTGCGACTACGGCACGTCCCAGTTCGAAGTGTAGCGTCTGTTCCGGACGCAGTTTCAGCTTCTTGGCGTATGTGTCGAAGTAGGCCTTGAAGTCGGGAATGGGGACCCGGTTGGGGTGGGTGTATTCAACGCCCAGTCCGCCGCCAACGTTAATGTGCTCCACACGTATGCGGTGGCTTTCCAGCAGCTTCTGCAGGTCATTGACACGGTTGCAGAGTGCTTCGAAGTCGCCCATGTCGAGAATCTGGCTGCCGATGTGGAAGTGCAGGCCTACCACCTTGACGTTTTCGAGTTGGCGTGCATGCTCGATGACGGGAATCATGTCGCGCATGGCAATGCCGAACTTGTTCTCTGCCAGCCCGGTAGTGATGTTGGCATGGGTATGTGCTCCCACATTAGGGTTGAGGCGGAAGGCAACACGTGCCACCTTGCATTGCTGTGAAGCCAGTTCGTTGATGACCTCCAGTTCGGGAATGCTTTCGACATTGAAGCAGAAGATGTCGTGCTGCAGTCCGAGGTTGATCTCCCAATCGCTCTTGCCTACGCCGGCGAAGACGATTTTCGAACTTGGGAACCCGGCCCGTACACTTGCCTCGATCTCGCCGCCACTGACGCAGTCGGCCCCCAGGCCAGCCTCCTGTATGATGCGTAGCAGTTTAGGGTTGGCGTTGGCCTTGATGGCATAGTGGACGCAGAATCCTTCATGTTTCTGCACCTCGTCGTTGATGGCACGTAGTGTCTGACGCAGCAGCTCCGTGTCATAGTAGTAGAACGGTGTTTGTATCCGTTCCAGTTTGTCTATAGGAAATATTCCTTTCATGTCCAATCAGTCGTTTGTGCTTGTGCTTAATCCCTTGGGGAATGGATAATTCTTTTTTATTCTTCTGTTCTTTTGTTCTTACGCAAACAGTTGGTTGCTCAGGCTCTGCAGCGCACGTCTCTTGTCTTCCTCCTTGATGAGGAACGAGATGTTGTAGTTGCTGCCGCCATACGAGATCATGCGGACGGGAATATCCTTCATGGCATCCATGACGCGTGTCTCGAAACCGATGTTGGACCAGTCGAGGTCGCCTACCACACAGATGACGCACATGCCGGTATCGACGGTCACCGTGCCGTATTTCTTCAGCTCATCGACGATTTCTCCCAGATGTGCGGAGTTGTCGATACTCATGGAAACACCGACCTCGGACGTGCAGACCATGTCAATAGGAGTCTGGTAGCTCTCGAATATCTCGAATACCTTACGCAGGAAACCCGTTGCCAACAACATGCGCGAAGACTTGATCTTGATAGCGATGATGTTATCCTTGGCAGCTACGGCCTTAATCTTGCCATACTCCGTTGCATTGCTGATGGTTGTTCCTTCTGCATCGGGATCCATCGTGTTGAGCAGACGGACGGGGATGCCGGCATACTTGGCAGGCTGTACACAGGTGGGGTGGAGTATCTTGGCTCCGAAGTAAGCCAGCTCTGCAGCTTCCTCGAAGTGCAGCTGGTGAACGGGCTGTGTCTTATCCACCACACGCGGGTCGTTGTTGTGCATACCGTCGATGTCGGTCCATATCTGAATCTCTTCGGCATTGATGGCAGCACCGACGAGCGATGCCGTATAGTCGCTGCCGCCACGTTGCAGGTTATCCACCTCGCCGTAGGCATTGCGGCAGATGAAGCCCTGTGTGACATATACCTGTGCACCCTCGTTTTGCTCGAGGACGGCATGCAGCTTCTCCTTGATATACACGGGGTCCGGCTCTGAGTTCTTGTCGGTTCGCATGAAGTCCAGCGCATTGAGCAGTACGGCATTGATGCCCTGTTCCTTCATGTAGTTCACAACCATGTTGGTTGACATCATTTCGCCCTGTGCAACGATGCTTTTTTCCTCGAACGAGGTGAACAGTTCCTTGGTAAACGAGCGCAGGTAGTTGAATTCGCCCTGCAGGAACTCGCGTGTCAGCTGTTTCCATTCTTCCTGGCTGTAGAGCTCCTCCACATGTCTCAGATACTTCTGTTCAAGGTTGTTGATGACTTCGTTGGCACCGTCGGGGTTCTTCTTGTAGAGGTAGTCGGATATCTCTACCAGTGAATTGGTAGTGCCCGACATGGCCGACAGGACGACAAAGACGGGTTCTCCAGACTTGGTTACAAGGTTCGTAACTTCTTTCATGCGTTGCGGAGTGCCTACTGAGGTTCCGCCAAATTTCATTACTTTCATAGCTATGTTGTTTTTATTGTTGTCTTCTGCTTGATGGCTGCTATACGGAAAGATCCTCGCGTGTGCTGTAGCCGATGTCCTCTTTCATCTCTTCTTCCTCATCGATGTCGGCCAGCAACTGGTTGTAGTTCTCTGTAATCTCCTCTAGCTTCTGGTCCTTGCAGCGATAGACGATCCCCGGGAACTTGTCGAGCAGGGGCATGTTGTGGGTGGACATGATGATGGCTGTGCCTGTCTGCGATATCTGTTTGAGTAGGGCAATGATGTTGGATGCCGTCTCCGGGTCCAGGTTGCCTGTCGGTTCGTCGGCAATGATCATCTTCGGACGGTTCAGGATAGCACGTGCAATGGCTATACGCTGTTGCTCACCGCCGGAGAGCTCATGGGGCATGCGGTCGGCCTTGTCCGACATCTCCACCTCGTCGAGCACATCCTTGATGCGGGCATCTATCTCATCGCGCTTCTTCCATCCGGTAGCCTTCAACACAAAGCGCAGGTTTGCCATCACCGAACGGTCACCCAGAAGCTGGAAGTCCTGGAAGATGATGCCCATCTGCCGACGCAGGGCAGGGATGTACTTGCGCTTCAGTCCGCGCAGGTCATGGTTCAGCACAATGGCATTGTCTGCTTCTGTCACGTCAAGCTCGAAATAGATGGACTTAAGCAGGGAGCTTTTGCCTGAACCCACACGACCGATGAGGTAGATGAACTCTCCCTCTTCCACATGGAAGTTGACACCTTCCAGCACCAGCTGGTCCTGCTGGTAGATATTTACGTTTTTGTAGTCTATTAACATCGCGGTTATTACTTTAAGGATTTCCTGTTTCTTCAAAAATTCACAATCGCACAGAACGTCTTATTTCATCTCTCCAGCTGCCTTGGCTTGACGGCGCTTCTTGTCCCAGTCCGGGTCGTGACGCATCTGGAGTTCTTTGACCACATCCTCTATGCGCAGACCTTTTTCGGTCAGCAGCACGATAAGGTGATAGAGCAGGTCGCTGGCCTCATAGGTCAGTTTGTCGCCACCGCTGGTAGCCTCGATGACAGTCTCCAGCGCCTCTTCGCCAACTTTCTGAGCTATACGGTTAGTGCCGTCACGGAACAGCTTGGTGGTATAGGAGCCTTCGGGCATTTCCCTGTGACGACGCTCGATAAAGTCCTGCAGTTCGGTCAGGAACAGCACCGGGTTATCGTTTTGCAAGGTGCCTTGCAGCATAGTGTTTTCTTCTCCCCAACAGGTGTCGGTACCCGTGTGGCATGTGGGGCCGTCGGGATGAGCCTGGATGAGTAAGGTGTCATTGTCGCAATCTGCCTTGATATCCACGAGGTGCAGGAAGTTGCCGCTGGTCTCACCCTTCGTCCATAGACAGTTGCGGCTCCGGCTCCAGAAGGTCACCTTCTTTGTGTCAAGCGTTTTCTTGTAGGCTTCTTCGTTCATGAAACCCAGCATGAGGACTTTTCGCGTCTCAGCATCCTGTATGATGGCAGGCACCAGACCGCCCATCTTTTCAAAATCTATAGTCATATTCTTACATTTATTCCTTCGTTCTTTAAGTATTGCTTCAGTTCGGGCACGGGAATCTCACCGAAATGGAATACCGAGGCAGCAAGGGCAGCATCAGCATGTCCTTGCATGAAGACATCGCGGAAATGTTCCTTGCATCCTGCACCTCCACTTGCAATGATGGGAATGCACAGCTCGTCGCTTAACTGTCGCAGGGCCTCGTTGGCATAGCCATTCTTTGTTCCGTCGTGGTTCATCGATGTGAATAGTATCTCGCCGGCACCACGTTCCTGTGCCTCGTGTGCCCATTCGAACAGTCCCCGCTCGGTACGCTCGCGTCCTCCTTTCAGGTAACAGAACCAAGTCGGATTGTTACTCGACGATTTGATATGCTCGATTTCCTCTTGACGGGCATCGATAGCAACGACACACACTTGACTGCCGAAGCGGGTAGCAATCTCGTCGATAAGTTCTGGCCTGCGAATGGCTGCACTATTGATGCTTACCTTGTCGGCACCGGCATACAGCAAGCGCTCCACATCGGCCAGCTCGTTAATGCCTCCACCTACCGTGAACGGTATGTTGATGGTCTCTGCCACGCGAGTCACCATCTCTGTAAAGGTCTTTCGCTCCTCAAACGAAGCTGTGATGTCAAGGAACACCAGCTCGTCTGCACCCTGTTCTGAGTATGCACGACCCAATTCTACTGGGTCTCCCGCGCTTCGCAGGTTGACGAAGTTAGTGCCTTTGACGGTCTCACCGTTCTTGACATCCAGACAGGGTATGATACGTTTTGCTAATCCCATTATCAATTATCAATTATCGATTTCAATTTACAAAGGTCTATTCGCCCCTCATAGATGGCTTTGCCAAAGACCACCGCAGGGATGCCTGCCTGGTTGAGAGCCTGGATATCGTCGATACCCGACACACCGCCGCTGGCAATGAGGTGCAATTCGGGATAGACACTCATCACACGTTGATAAAGGTCGATAGCAGGTCCTGCAAGTGTGCCGTCCTTTGATATCTCTGTACACAGCACATTACGGATACCTGCGTCGATATATTTTCGCAGGAATGGTAGCAGGTCTTCGTCGGAGTCCTCTTTCCAGCCGTTGATGCTAATCTTACCATGTCGCACGTCAGCCCCCAGTATGATACGTTCTGCACCATATTGCTTCAGCCACTTGAAACAGAGTTCCGGCTGTTGCACGGCAATAGAACCGACCGTTACCATGGATGCTCCGGCCTCGAAGGCTTTCTCTATGTCTTCGTCAGTCTTGATGCCACCACCGAAGTCAACCACCAGTGAAGTCTCTGACGTGATTCGGCGAAGCACTTCCACATTGACGATATGCTTCGACTTTGCCCCGTCTAAATCGACAACATGCAGACGCTTGAACCCCAACTGCTCAAAGCCTTTGGCAATATCGGCAGGCGAGTCGGAATAGACCGTCTTCTGTTGATAGTCACCCTTGGTCAGACGTACGCACTGGCCGTTGATGATGTCGATGGCGGGAATGAGTTCTATTGAGTTCATCGTTCAAAATTCATAGTTCGAGGAAATTCCTGATAATTCGTTCTCCCACAGCTCCGCTCTTTTCGGGGTGGAACTGGCAAGTGAAGAAGTTGTCCTTGTGGAGGGCGGCAGAGTAGGGCAGGATGTAGTCGGCCACTGCTGCCGTATGCTCACAGACGGGAACATAATAGCTATGTACGAAATAGACGTAGGGTTTGTCACCCAAGCCTTTGAACAATATCTCATTTCCCGTTTCTAAATTCTCATCTTGTGTTGGACTCAATTTGTTCCACCCCATGCATGGCACCTTGTCTTCGTGACGTTGGGGCTGGAAACGCTTCACGTCCACATCGAAGATGCCGATACAGTCGGTGTCACCTTCCTCACTGTGGCGGCATAGCAATTGCTGGCCGATACAGATGCCAAGTACAGGTTGCTTCAGTGAACGGATGACCTCGTCGAGACCATGCTGACGCAGATATTCCATAGCACCACGTGCCTCACCCTGACCAGGGAAAATAATACGGTCTGCCCTTTGAATTTGTTCCGCGTTGTCGGTCAGCAGTGGCTCAATGCCCAATCGCTTCAGTGCATTTACCACCGAATAGACATTCCCGGCATTATATTTAACAATAGCTACCTGCATAACTTCTGACTTCTGATTTGTAATTCTTAACTAAAGATAATCGTCTTGTTCTTGTATGTCAGCACTTTGCGTTGGATGTGCTTTGAGACGGCACGCGACAGGACAATCTTCTCCAAGTCCTTGCCTTTCAGCACCAGACTCTCTGGCGTGTCCTTGTGTGTGATACGTGCCACATCTTGCTCAATGATAGGACCTGCATCCAACTCGGCAGTCACATAGTGGCTCGTAGCACCGATAATCTTCACGCCGCGTTCCCATGCCTGGTGATAGGGCTTTGCACCCACGAAGGCAGGGAGGAACGAGTGATGGATATTGATGATGTGGTGTGGATACTGGGCTATCATGTCGTCGCTGATAATCTGCATGTAGCGGGCCAGGACGATGAAGGTGATCTTTTTCTCCTTCAACAGCTTCATCTCTGCCTCTTCCACCTCCTGCTTGTTGGAGTGGTCTTTTTTTATGCTCCACACGTAGTAGGGGATGTTGAACTGGTCGGCTACATAACGCAAATCCTCATGGTTGCTGACAATGCAGGGAATATCACACTCAAATTCACCAGCATTCCATCGTGCCAGAAGGTCATATAGACAGTGACTCATCTTACTGACAAAAATGGCCATACGTGGACGCTCGTCGTTGAAGTAGAGGCTGAACTCCATGTGATAGCGTAGGGCGTAGAGTACGTCGATGTACTCGTATATTTTCTCACGGGGAATCAGAAACTTCTCCAGTTCCCACTCAATACGCATGAAAAACACACCGTCCTGACGGTCAACATATTGGTCCAGATAGACAATGTTGCCCTGATTGTCAGTAATAAACTTGGTTACTTCGCTGATAATGCCCTGTTGGTCAGGACAGTGCAGCAGCAATATGGCTGTTGGCTTCATCATTCTTCTTGCTCTTTTCGATTCCGTTTCTTAGCTGTTCTTTCGTTTCGATATGTATAAAACTACCTTTTAAGCTGCAAAGATACGAAAAAATCGCATAAGAGCGAACAGAATGAATAAAATTATTCATTATACCCTCATTTTTTTGCTTATTCGGGTTCACGAAGGATGATGCTGGTGGCACCTATGGTAAAGAGAGTGCCGTCGCTGATGACACGGCGCTCACGGGGTGGAATCTCGACATTATCAACAAAAGTGCCTGTATTGCTGTTGGTGTCACGTAACACATACTTCAATTGTCCTTGCTTGTCGCGACTGACATTGATGATACAATGATTGTTGTCAACGCTTGGATCGACGGTCTCAATGGGCGTGTTGATGGGATTGCCCTTCTGGTAGCGACCTATGACATTGTCGCCCATGCGAAGCGGAATGGTTTGTTTGTAATGGAATACGTTCTCAATGACGATAATGCTACCGAACTCTCCTGATGGCTGAGAATCGAATTGGGCACGATTCTCCTTATTCTCTTCGCGCTGAGTATCACGAAGTTTTGAAACTCCCATTCGGATGCCGAACTGTTTGCCACATTCCGGACAAACAAATACAAGCGACTGACCAGCCTCATACTGAGTCTCGTCGAAAGGGATAAAAGTGTCACATTTTGGGCAGCGTACTCTTTTCAAGGTTGTTCAGTCTTTAATGTTCAATACCCATGCCTGCTCGAACTCTTCCTGTCCCTGACCGCGAAGCTGGTTGATTGCTTCGTAGGCCTCGGCTGCAGTGTTGTAATGACCGCATACCACTCGGTTTATTTTATTGTGGGTATAGATGCGGGCATCGTTATATCCGTCATTATGCAGGATATTCACGAAATTCTCGGCATTGGCCATTGATACCTGACTGGCCAGTACAACCACGTAGTAGTCCTCCTGATCGACTTCCTTTTCATCAATGGCTGTCGTGTCAGTTGCTGACTGTTTGTCTTCCGCAGGTATAACCTTGGGACTTTCTGCACGTGGTGAGTCGGCCTTGAAGGTCGGTTGGATAGTACTCAGGTTCATCTGTGGGGCGATGCTGTTGGACACAGGCGTCGTTATCAGGAAGAATGCAATGACAGCTGCTGCAATGGCAACAGCATTGCGAATCCATGCCACGCGGATGCTGATAGTCTTGCCTTCGTCGTCACCCGAATCGTCGATAGCAAGGATATTCGATTTGTTGCTTCCTTCCTCTGCAGCGACAATCGTCTTTTCTACAGGCTGTTGTTCTATTGGAGGCAATGGAAGCTGTTCGATGGTTTCCGACTTCAGCTGTTTGATGTCAAACGAACACAAGCCGTAATAACTGGGGGTTAGGATGCCAGCCTCATTGGGGGCAAATTCAACATTGCCGTCAACGTTCAGAAAGAGTCTTCCAATGTTGTTCAACTCAAAATTTCCGTCTTCATAAAGCTGTTTCTTTAATCCGTTTACAGCTTCTTCCACACGTTTTGATGCTTCCGGATAACTTATACCATAAGCCTCAATGTATGAGTGGATTAATAGTGAATCGTTTATTTTAAGCTGCGGGTTGAAACCAATGGTCCTGATAGGGGGGATAAACGTGCCGTCAGTGGCATCGTAACGGGCATCAACATGATGCGCCATAAAACCACCAAAATCTGGAACAATCACACAATCGTTGTCCAGCAATAGTACCTCAATATGTCTTTCCAGTTCATTCACGCCTGCAAAATTAACTCATTTTCTTGATTTATGCAAGTAAATTTCAAATAAAAATAAAAAAACTTTTTTCCTTCCGATATTTTTGCTATATTTGCACGTTCAAAGCACGAAAGTATTATTATGGTTTATTCGGAAACAGCCCTTAAAGGTGTCTATATTATTGAACCTAACGTCTTCAAAGATGCAAGGGGATACTTTATGGAAGCTTGGAAAAAGTCTGATTTTGAGCAGCATATAGGAGTCGTTGACTTTATTCAGGACAATGAGTCAATGTCAAGCTACGGTGTTTTACGCGGATTACATTTTCAGAAAGGAGAGTTTTCTCAAGCTAAACTGGTACGTGCCATCAAGGGACGCGTGATGGATGTTGCGGTGGATCTGCGTCATGACAGTCCCACTTTCGGGAAGCATATTATGGTTGAGCTCAGTGAGGATAACAAGCGCCAGTTTTTTATTCCGCGTGGATTTGCGCATGGCTTTCTGGTACTTAGCGAGAAGGCTGTCTTTACATATAAAGTAGATAATGTATATGCTCCGCAGGCAGAGACTGGTATCAGATGGGACGATTCCCAATTGGCTATTGACTGGCCCATTGACCGTTCCGAAGTACTGACCAGTGAGAAGGATCTTCGTCTGCCCTTGTTTGCCGATGCCGAGTATTTTTGATATTTCTAGCTTAACTTATTTATATAAACTTATTTGAGATGAATATTGCAATTGTTGGAACAGGGTATGTAGGACTGGTGTCGGGAACATGTTTCGCCGATACAGGTGCCAATGTGACTTGTATCGATGTAGATGAGAAGAAGATTGAACGTCTGAAAAATGGTGACATTCCCATATATGAACCCGGTTTGGACGAACTGGTGAATAAGAATGTCAAGGCTGGTCGTCTGAAGTTCTCGACCGATCTGGCCAGTGTGCTGGATGATGTGCAGATCGTGTTCTCTGCCGTTGGTACGCCTCCTGACGAGGATGGCAGTGCCGACTTGAAGTATGTGCTTCAGGTAGCGCGTACCATTGGCCAGAACCTCAATCACTATGTTGTCGTGGTGACAAAATCTACCGTTCCCGTCGGTACAGCCCGTAAGGTACGTGCTGCCATAGAGGAGGAACTGCAGAAGCGTGGCGCAGAAGTGGAGTTTGACGTGGCATCCAACCCGGAGTTTCTCAAAGAAGGTAATGCCATCAAGGACTTCATGTCTCCTGACCGTGTGGTAGTTGGTGTCGAGAGTGAGCATGCCAAGAAAGTACTGACGAAGCTGTACAAACCATTCCTGATAAACAACTTCCGCGTCATTTTCATGGATATTCCCTCTGCCGAGATGACCAAGTATGCTGCAAACTCGATGCTTGCAACGCGTATTTCGTTTATGAACGATATTGCCAACCTTTGTGAGCGCGTAGGAGCTGATGTCAATATGGTTCGTCAGGGTATAGGTGCCGACACACGTATTGGACGTAAGTTCCTCTATGCAGGTTGCGGTTATGGTGGTAGCTGTTTCCCCAAGGACGTAAAGGCACTTATTAAGACGGCTGACCAGAACGGCTATTCGATGGAAGTGCTGAAAGCCGTAGAACGTGTCAACGAGAAACAGAAGAGTGTCCTCTACGATAAACTCATCAAGGCATTTGGAAACAAGGAGGCTTTGAAGGGTAAGACTATTGCCATGTGGGGACTGTCTTTCAAGCCTGAAACGGATGACATGCGTGAATCAACAGCACTTGTGATGATTGGACTCCTTCTGGATGCAGGCTGTACAGTCCGTGCATACGATCCTGTGGCCATGCCTGAATGTAAGCGTCGTATCGGTGACAAGGTCATCTACTGTAATGATATGTACGATGCAGTGCTTGATGCCGATGTGTTGCTGTTGCTGACGGAGTGGAAGGAGTTCCGTCTGCCTACATGGGGTGTCATTAAGAAAGCCATGAAGCAGCCGCTGGTCATTGACGGCCGAAACATCTTTGACAGTGAGGAACTGGAGGAGTGTGGCTTTGAGTATCATTGTATTGGAAAGTAATGAGGATACATTATATATATATTACACTCTGTCTTCTGCTTGTGTCCGTCATCGGATGCAAGCAGAAAGATACTGCTGCGCCTGATGCCGTAGAAAGCCAGGAGGCTAAGTCGCTGCTGCAAGGTATCTGGGTTGATGAAGAGACAGAGAATGTAGTATTTAAAGTCAGGGGCGATACTATTTTCTATCCTGACTCCACCAGTCTGCCTGCCTATTTCAAAATAGTGGCTGACACGATGCTGATAGGATCTACAGCCACCAAATACCCGTTGGTCAAGCAGACTGCTCATCTCTTTTGGTTCAAGAACCAGAACGGAGATGTCATCAAGCTGACCAAAAGCGAGGAAGCATCCGATAGCCTGAATTTCTCGGATAAGCATCCTGATGTGCTGACTATCACCGAGGTCACCAAGCGTGACACTGTAGTCAACTATAAGGACCAGCGCTATCATTGCTATGTCACTATCAATCCTACAAAGAATAAAGTTGAGTCATCTTCTTATAGCGATGATGCTGTAGAAGTCAGCAATGTCTATTACGACAATATTGCACACCTGAGTGTCTTTCAAGGGAACGTACGACTCTTTGGAAAGAATTTCCAGAAGACGGATTTTGTACGTTTTGTTCCTGAAAGCTTCCTCAGTCAGGCCATTTTGAGCAATGCCGAATACGACCATGTGGATGAAGACGGATTCCACTTCAATGTAACGCTTTGCACGCCCAATACTGCCAGCTGCTACCTCATGGAGGTCGTCATTTCGTTCAAAGGCAAATACAACCTGAACTTACTTGGAAACTAACATAATTATAGCCTTATGAAGACAATATCTCGCCTAATGGTGCTATTGACCATTCTCGTGCTGACAGGATGCAAAAGTGAGACTGGGAGACAGAACATCCAGTATATCCGTCCTGTGGAAGACTCTGCCGCCGCCGCAGCAGACGACATAGAGACTGATGACGGACAATGGGCAGAAGACCCGCTCATTGATGTGGGAAAACTCCCTGAACAGGAAGACTATGACCGCTTGCGCAGCAGAGATCCGCAGGATGACATGGAGCGTTTCCTTATGGGGAAGTAATAGAATCTATAGGCTCCCCATTGTAGGCCGGTATATCATCTACATATTCTAAATCACCGACATAAAGACTGTCGATGCTCAAAGAGTCGGAATCATTCACTTCATAATATCCCTGACAATTGTATAGTGAGGGAATGACGCCATCACGCGATGCAGCAAACTTGCCGTGATACTTCTTAAAGGCTGAATCACCCAGAACGGACTGCAGGAAATAGCCACAGATAGGCAGTGCTGTACGTGAACCTTGTCCCAGCGCTCCCGTGCGGAAGTGTATGCAACGATACTCACCGCCAACCCATGCTCCCACAACCAGTTTGGGGCTTACACCCACAAACCAGGCATCGGAATGATTGTTGGAAGTACCTGTCTTGCCTCCGAAGTCCGTATCTGGGAATCCACTGACATATCCCCACAGACTCATACTTGTTCCACCGGGTTCACGCATGCCACCCATCAGCATCTGCTGCATGAGAAAGGCACTGACATGGGAAATAGCCTGACGCGTCTCCCCAGGTGCCCTGTAAATCTCATTCCCATCACGATCAAGAATCCTTGTTACCAGTACGGGATTGTGATACATGCCGTCATTGGCTACCGTCGAATAGCTGTTGACTAATTCGAGCAGCGTGACATCGCTGGCTCCAAGAGCCAATGCCGGAGTAGGATCCAATTCACTGACGATTCCCATCTCGTGGGCTGTACGGGCAATGCGTTCAATGCCCATTTCCTGTCCCAGTCTGACGGCAACGGAATTGATGCTCTGTGCAAAGGCACTCTTTAATGGCATTTCTGCACCGGAGAAATGACCATTGGCATTGGTGGGTGCCCAGATACCCGGCTTGCCGTTATTGACAACTTTGAGGGCGATATACTCATCGGGACGGGTGTCACAGGGTGTCAGTCCCTGATTCATGGCTTCTGTATAGACGAACAGCTTAAAGGTTGAGCCTGGCTGACGCTTGGCAGTCACCTTGTCATATTTCCATGAGTTGAAGTCAATGTCGCCCACCCATGCCTTCACGCGGCCTGTTTGTGGCTCCATGGCTATAAAGGCACAGTGCATGAACTGTACCATATAACGGATGGAATCCATGCTGCTCATTTCTTTCTCGATGGTTCCGTGCTCATAGTCGAATAGCTTGACCTTGTGGGGGATGTTCATGTAGTAGTTTACAGAGTCAAGGTTGTTGTCGAATTTCTGCATGAGGAACTTGTAGTACGGCTGGCGTTTGGCAATGTCTTCGATGAAGTGGGGTATCTCCTGTTGGCGTTCATTGCGCCAGGGATTCATGCCGCTCCAATGGGAATTGAAGTTCTGTTGAACCTGTCGCATGTGCTTGATGGCAGCTGCTTCCGCATACTTCTGCATGCGTGAGTCTATGGATGTGTATATTTTCAGTCCGCTGGTATAAAGGTCCAGACCGTTATCCTCGCACCATTCCTTCAGTTCCTCGGAAACTGCCTGCCGGAAATACAGTGCCTGACCGTCGTAGTTAGACTCCACGCTATAGTCCAGCTTGATAGGTTTCAGTTTCAGGGAGTCATAGCTGGCTTGCGTCAGATGACCATGTTTCAGCATGTTGTTAAGCACGACATTACGGCGTTTCAGGCTGTTCTCCGGGTTGATGCGCGGGTTGTAGTAGGTAGTGGCCTTCAGCAACCCCACCAGAATGGCTGCCTGTTCAGCTGTCAGGTTCTTGGGCGTCGTTCCGAAGTAGGTCTTGGCAGCCGTCTTGATGCCGTAGGCATTGGAACCGAAATCCACGGTGTTGGCATACATGACAAGAATCTCCTTCTTTGAGAAGAAGTATTCCAGACGGAAGGCAGTAATCCACTCCTTGCTCTTCATGATGAGCATCTTCACACCGGGAATGTAGCCCAGCAGTCCGGTGGAATATTGGGTGCGAACGCGGAACAGGTTCTTGGCCAGTTGTTGCGTAATGGTGGAAGCACCGCGTGCATCGTGATGTATGATGTAATCCTTGGCAGCAGCAGCCACACCTCCGAAATCCACGCCGTGGTGGCTGAAGAAACGCTCGTCCTCGGTGTCGATGAGTGCCTCCCAGAAGGCCTGGCTTACCTCGTCATACTCCTGTACAGGCATACGGTTCTCACTGAAGAACTTTCCGATGACCTTTCCGTCGTCGCTGTATATCTGAGAGGCCTCTGCGGCATGGGAGTTTTTTACCTCGCTCACCGATGGTGACTTACCGAAGAGCCAGAGGAAATTTACATCTACGGCTCCCAGGTACAACAGGAAGGCCACTATCAGCGATGCAAAGGCCACCACGGTCTTGGTGTACCATGCCCTTCCTTTGTATAGTCCTTTATACCATGCCCAGAATGCTTTGATGTAGTGTCCGGTCTTAACTAATATCTTCTTCATGCGATGAAATATATTTCAGTATTTTCTCTTGCTCGTCGGGGTGAAACCAATGTAGCTCCTTGTCACGCTTGAACCATGTCAGCTGCTTGCGTGCATAGCGGCGTGTGTTGCCCTTGATGCGTTCTATGGCTTCTTCCAGAGACCAGATTCCGTCCATGTATTGGAACAGCTCCTTGTAGCCCACAGTATTCAGGGCATTCAACTCGCGGAGAGGGTAGAGCCGTCGGGCTTCGTCAAGCAGACCCTGTGACATCATCTCATCCACACGGGCATTGATCCTTGCATAAAGCTCCTCACGTGGACGGTTCAGACCGAGCTTGATGATACGGAACGGACGCTCCCTCTTCTGTTGCTTGCGGAACGAGGTATAGGTGGTGCCTGTCTGATGACAGATTTCCAGTGCATGGACCACTCTGCGCGTGTTTTTCCGATCAACCACCTCGTAGTGCTCCGGGTCCAGTAGCCGCAGCTCCTCACAAAGAGCCTCCAGCCCTTCCTGTTCCAGCCGCTGTTTCATTTCTGTACGGATGTCGTCACGGATAGTGGGTATGTCGTCAATACCATTGCACACGGCATCAAGATACATCATGCTTCCGCCGCTCATCAGGGCCAGCGTGTTTCCGTTGGCAAAGTGATGCTCCAGATATTCCAGTACCTCGTTTTCAAACATCGAGGCATTGTAGTACTCATTAATGGCCTTTATGCCTACAAATAGATGCTCCGCCATAGCCAGTTGTCTGGCAGTAGGCGAAGCGGTTCCTATTTTCAGTTCACGATATATTTGCCTGGAGTCGGCATTGATGATGGGAACACCGTAATGACGGGCCAGTTCAATGGTGAGCTGTGTCTTTCCCACAGCTGTAGGCCCGGTAATGACGATGAGCGTCTTAGCGTATGACACCTCTTTTTGACTTTTCAAAGAATGAGCAGATGTACTCCACTTCCTCCGAGTCAGGGTATTTGGCACGTGCCTCCGCAATACCGTCCTTCAGAATGCCCTGGGCATAGATAATGCGATATGTGTCGTGTATCATCTCAATGGTTTCATTAGTGAAACCCCTGCGACGCAGTCCGATGAGGTTCACACCCGCATAGCGTATAGGTTCCTTGCCGGCAATGACATAGGGGGGAATGTCCTGACTGGTGCGGCTGCCTCCCTGAATCATGACATAGCTGCCAATGATGTTAAACTGGTGGACCAGCACTTCTCCAGAGATGATGGCATTGTCGTGGACTTCCACCTCGCCGGCAAACTTTGTCGAATTGCCGATGATGCAGCCGTTGCCAATGATACAGTCGTGTGCTATGTGCATGTTCTCCATGAGCAGGTTGTTGTTGCCCACGATGGTCTTACCCTTTGAGAAGGTACCACGGCTAATGGTAACGTTCTCACGGATGGAGTTGTTGTCGCCAATGACACAAATGGTGTCTTCTCCATGGAATTTCAGGTCCTGTGGCTTTGTCGAGATGCTGGCACCGGGAAAGAACTCGTTGCCGTTGCCTATACGCGCTCCATAATGGATGGTCACGCTGTTCAGCAGCTTATTGTTGTCGCCAATGACAACATTCTTGTCAATCACGCAGAAGGGACCGATGATGTTGCCGTCACCGAGCTGTGCCTCGGGGTCAACGACTGCCATTGGATGTATCTGGTTTGCCATATTTTCTTAACTTCCTTAATTTCCCGAAGGGTTATTTGTTCTTTACAATCTGAGCTGTGAAACATGCCTCGGAGACAATGTGATCACCCACAAAGACGTAGCCTTTCATCGAAGACACACCGTGGCGTACAGGGGCCAGGAGGTCAACCTTGAAGATGAGCGTGTCGCCGGGAACTACCTTCTGACGGAACTTCACGCCGTCTATCTTCATGAAGTAAGTGGACCAGCGCTCAGGCTCCTCCAGCGTGTTCAGCACCAGCAGGCCGCCACACTGTGCCATAGCCTCTATCTGAAGCACACCGGGCATAACGGGCTCCTGAGGGAAGTGACCTTGGAAGAAAGGCTCGTTGGCTGTGATGTTCTTGATGCCTACGATGCTGTTAGCACCGAGTGCCACCACCTTATCGACCAGCTGCATGGGATAGCGGTGGGGTAGCAGCTCACGGATGCGGTTGACATCCATGATGGGCTCTTCATTGGGGTCGTAGATGGGTGCCTGCACCTCGTGCTTGCGAATCTCCTTGCGGATGAGTCTTGCAAACTTGTTGTTGATAGTATGTCCTGGGCGTGTGGCAATGATGCGGCCCTTGATGGGTTTGCCGATGAGTGCCATGTCGCCGACAATGTCAAGCAGCTTATGACGTGTACACTCGTTTTCCCAAACCAGCGGCTTGTGCTGTATGTAGCCCAGCTCATTGGCATCACGGTGTTCTACACCCAGCATGTCTGCCAGCATGTCAAGGCGCTCCTGAGTAGTCTGACGCTCATAGATAACGATGGCATTGTCCATGTCGCCGCCCTTGATCAGATTAGCCTGCAGCAGCGGCTCGATGTCACGTACAAAGACAAAGGTGCGTGCCGGGGCAATCTCCGTGGCAAAATCTTCCACTTTGTTGACTGTGGCAAACTGTGAGTTGATGAATTTAGACTCAAACGAGCACATGGCCGTCAGGGAGAACTCGTCGTCGGGCAGGATAGTAATACACGATCCTGTCTTCTCGTCTTTCACCTCAATCTTCTTACGGATGATGTACCAGTCCTTGGGGGCGTTTTGCTCTTCAATACCCACCTCTTGGATCTTTTCCACATACTTGATGGCCGAGCCGTCGAGAATGGGGAATTCCGGACCGTTGACCTGTATCAGACAGTTGTCAATGCCCAGCGCATATAGGGCAGCGAGTCCGTGCTCCACAGTAGATATACGCATGTCGTCCCTTCCCAGTACGGTTCCGCGTTGAGTGTCAATGACATTCTCGGCTATGGCATCGATGACCGGTTCGCCTTCCATGTCTATACGCTGGATTCTATATCCGGTATTCTCTGCTGCGGGATTAAATGTCACGGTGAGGTTCAGACCCGTGTGCAGTCCCTTGCCAAACAAGGAGAAACTGCCTTTTAGTGTTTTTTGCTTCATCTTCTATATGTTCTTTTTTTTACTTTTCAACCTTTTCATCTTTTAGTTCTTTCTTCAGCTCCTCAATCTCACGCTGCAGGGCACCTATCTGACGATACATGTCGGGCAGTTTCTTGTAGAGAGCCTTTGCCTTGAAGAAGGTCTTGGTGTCCATGTGGGGAGAGCCGATGAGAGTTTCTCCGTTACCCTTCGTGTCGCCGATGACACCACACTGTGCGCCCACCATCGTACGGTCAGCCACATGGATGTGTCCGGAGAAGCCTGCCTGTCCGCCAACCATACACCAGCTGCCTATCTTCGTGGAACCCGCCATGCCTACCTGGGCACTCATCACGGTGTTCTCGCCAATCTCACAGTTGTGGGCCACCTGTATCAGGTTGTCCAGCTTCACGCCCTTGCGGATGATGGTTTGTCCCATCGTGGAACGGTCAATGCAGGTGTTGGCACCTATCTCGACGTTGTCCTCAATGACCACGATACCCAGCTGGGGAATCTTGTCGTACCCATCCTGATTGGGAGCAAAGCCAAAACCGTCGGCACCGATGACGCTGCCGGCATGGATGGTGACGTTCTTGCCAATCTGACAGCCGTCGTAGATGCAGACATGCGGATAAATCATGGAGCCGTCGCCTATCTTCACGCCTTCACCGATGAAGGCAAAGGGGGCGATATATACATTTTCGCCAATCTCTGCTGTCTTCGACACAAAGGCCAGCGGGTCAACACCCGTTTTCTTCGGCAGGGTAGAGGCGTATAGTTGCAGCAGTTTGGCCACACTCTCATAGGCATTCTTGACGCGGATGAGCGTTGCCTTCACAGGACGTTCCAGTTCAACGTCTTCATTGACGAGGACAATCGACGATTCCGTGTCATAAAGGTAATGGGTATATTTGGGGTTGGACAGAAAGGAAATGGCACCGGCCTTTCCCTCTTCAATCTTGGCAAATGTATGAACGGAGGCATTCTCGTCGCCTTCAATGCGACCACCTATAAAGTCGGCAATTTGTTTGGCTTTAAATTCCATTTCTTATCTATTATAGTCAATAATGGCTGCAAATTTACTAAAAAAAATCAAATTCGCTGATAACAGAGGTAATATTTTCGTATTTTTTTGGAAAGAAGTTGCACATTTAAGATTTCTGAAGCATCTGCGATGTCTTTTACCGTACCGTCCTTGTACAATATTCCGATGCTGTCGTCGGCCGGATTGTACATGTCCTTGCCTATTTCGGCAACATACATCAGGTAGTCGGCTGCATCGGCAGCGCTCACTCCCGTCTTCTCTGCAATCTGCCGGCAGATGGAGTCCAGTTCCTCCTGAGACGGTGGCTCTTCGCGTACCTCCACGCGGAACAGCCTGCGGTCCAGCAGGTCCGTAGCCAGCATCGAGAGAATGGTGTCGTCGGCATGCTTCCAGACCTTCATGGCGCTCCAGATGTCTGAATCGTCCAGCTCGGCATACATCTGGAGTGCTTCTTCGTGGGTCTCAAACCATTGCTTGTCGATGTCGTTCTCAAGGAAGTAGCGCAGCGAGAAGCTGATGCCCTCCATCAACTTTGGTCTGTTGGCCATGGCAAGGGCTTTAGCCCGTCGTAGCGTGTTGACAAGCACCTTCTCATAGCCCACGGCAGTATGGTGCAGATACACCTGCCAGTACATCAGTCGCCGCGTGGTCAGAAAGTTCTCTATAGAGTAGATGCCCTTTGCCTCGACCACCAGCCGTTCGTCCTTGACATTCAGCATCTTGATGATTCTTGCTGAGCCGATGTTGCCTTCCGTCACTCCAGTATAGAAAGAGTCTCTGCGCAGGTAGTCCAGGCGGTCCATATCCAGCTGGCTGCTGATGAGCTGGTGGAATATCTTGTTGTGATACTCGTCCTTGAAGATGGAGATGGCCAGGTTCAGCTGTCCGTTCAGGTCGCGGTTGATCTGTTCCATCATCAGCAGCGAGATCTCCTCGTGCGAAATGCCGCTGATAAGCGTGTTTTCCAGCACGTGCGAGAATGGTCCGTGTCCGATGTCATGCATCAGAATGGCGGCCTTGACGGCTTCTGCTTCAGAGTCAAAGATGTAGATGCCTTTCTCTGTCAGCGACTTGATGGCCTCCGACATCAGGTGGAAGGCACCCAGGGAGTGCTGGAACCGTGTGTGGCGCGCACCAGGATAGACCACAGAGGCCAGTCCTAATTGGTTGATGCGGTTCAGACGTTGGAACAAGGGGTGCTGCACGATGTCGTACAGCAGGCCACGGGGTATCTTGATAAACCCGAAGACGGGATCGCTGATAATCTTCTGTGTCATCATTGCTTTCGCTATTTTGTGGCAAAGGTACAAAATAATTGTGAATTATGCATGGTGCATTGTGCATTATTTATTATCTTTGCACGCAAAACGTGGATATTATGAACGAAAATGTCATTACCAGTCTGCAAAATGAGCGTGTGAAACGCTTGGTTGCCCTTCAGCAGAAAGCCTCTGAACGCCGCAAGGCAGGCCTTTTTGTCGTGGAAGGCATGCGGGAGCTTATGCACTGCCAGGCGTCCGGCTACCAAGTAGATACCGTCTTCGTTTGCGATGATTATCAACCGTCGGGTAATGCTCAGTTTTCAGTTCCCGGTACCCAATTATTTCATGTCACACCCCCTGTCTATGAGAAAATAGCTTATCGCGGTTCCACCGAAGGCGTTATAGCGCTGGTACGCGAACGCCGGCTCACACTCCGCGATCTGAACCTCTCTGCCTCCCCCCTTGTCATCGTGCTGGAAAGTGTTGAGAAACCAGGCAACATCGGAGCCGTTCTGAGGTCGGCAGATGCTGCCCGTGCCGATGCTGTGATTGTTTGTAATCCGTTGACCGATTTGTATAACCCCAACCTCATCAGAGCATCACTTGGAGCCTTGTTCTCCGTTCCCACAATTGCTTGTAGCTCTGACGAATGTATAGCATTTCTTAAACAAAAGAATATACAGATTCTTACGGCCCAGCTGCAAGACTCCAGCCTCTATTATGACGTTGACATGCGTCAGCCTACTGCTATTGTCATGGGTACGGAATCCACAGGGCTTACCGACATCTGGCGTCAGGCTGCCGATGTCCATATCCGCATCCCCATGCTGGGGGCTATGGACTCCTTGAATGTCTCCGTTTCTGCTGCCATCCTTCTCTTTGAAGCCGTCAGACAACGCATGCATTAGTTCCCTTTTTCCCTCCGTTTGAACCAAAAAGCTATGGCTTTGGTTATGAAGGGTGGCACCTTTGGTAATGAAAGACGGCATCTTTGGTAACTCAGTTGGGTAGTGTCACTAACCACCTCACTTTGTTCTTTCTGCAATTTGGACTTCAGATACTTCCGGTAGTTGCGGTTCTTCTCATGGTCATCTTGCTGGTTGATGGCACCCACAATGTCGAGAATCGAGAACTTTTTATTTCATATTAGGCATCAGACCTAATATCTTCGACATCTATTATTTATTATTGTGTGTACCCTGCCATTTTGTATTTCTTGGATTAAATTTCTTTCAGATGCCTCCATGTAAGTGAAGTAGTCATCGAAAGAATTACTCTGCTGTTCAATGCTCAGACCATATACAGACATTGTTCCTCCCTTGCCATTGAGTTGTTTTGTCTTTAACGGAAGATTGTTGTTTTTGACAGGAACAACATAGCCGCCAGAATCTCTGTTCAATACGTGCATATAGGAGATGACCTGATAGAGGTCCTTGCTCTGTACCTTACTCCAATCGTCATACCATTTGTATTTTGCATCAAGCACCATTTCGCGGCTCAGGAAATCTGGGTAGCACCAGCCTGTATGGTCAGAGAATAAATATTTGCGCCCTTGCCCTTCCTTGTTTCTTGGATGCTCGAAGCCAATATCAGCAAGAAATGTATTCAGGTATTCTTCCCATAACCAAGCACCATCAAATAGTACTCCATAGATTTCATCATCGTCACGACCATATTTCATTTCTTCCTGGCGAAGTATTTGTAAGCAAAGCTGTTGTAGTGGGCGATATTCACCATAATAAGGGTGGCTGATGGGACGTAGATTCTGATTCATCACCTTCTGCCGCTCATTGCGATTATATGATTCTGTGGCTTGGCGGATTGTATTAACGGCATCTGACGTTTCATCATCATTATGTAAAATATTCCCCGAGTATCTATGATGAGCTATGTATTCAATAGTGTGACGAATCAACTGCGTGAGATGGTTGTCCTGGGCATACTCTCGGGTGGTATAGGCAATCTTGCCTGTAAAGGGAATATTTTGTCTGATATGTCTTGCAACGTCTATCCGCCCTTTCACATTGGCATCATTATACTTTCGAGTCTGGTACTCTCTATACAGGCCTTGTCGCATAGCCCGTTTCAGGAATGCAGGAAATAAGTAGATGAGGAAGTCAAAGATGCTTTCCTCGTCAGAATTGAATTGTAGGTCGAAAAGATTAACGGCAAAGACCTTTCGCAGCATATAGTGCAGGAAATAATCATTGTTCCCTTGTGCGAAACGCGAGCTGATACTTACCTTGGTTTTGCCACAGCCGATAAAACCCATAATGTTGCCAGTCACCATCTTCTCGCCCCTCATCTCAAAGATATGTGCATCACCTATCTTATCCCCATAGACCTCTAAGTCTTGTGGGAATATCAGCAGATTGGGATGTTCTTCGAGGCTAAGAGTCGCAATGGTTGGCTCTGCCAGCTTTTTGAGTGTTTCAAGATGGCAAAGCTCCGCCTCTGACAAATGCCGTTCAGAGTTATCCCTCGTTTCTATGGGCAGGCTACTCATCTATGCTCGTCTTGTCGTATACTTTGTGTAACTTCTCCAACAATTCTTTTGACCTACGATTACCACGCAGGTACTCATTGAGCAAACCTTTCAAGTGATTCTCCCATAAACACTCAAAAGGATTGGCCTGGTCCTGATAGTCGAGATATTTTCTGAAGTAGGCAGCCCCAATCTGATATGCCTCGTCCAAGCCTTCCGTTTCAGCGATGGCTTTATTCAGGCTGAACATCCTTTCCTTGATTTCGTCTTTGACTTCAATAAATTCCTTATCGTCTTCTATCATGTTCGCGTAGCTTTCCTCTGCCGTCACTTCCTGCCATGCGAACCTTCTGCGCATAGCGAAGTCCATACTCTCCACGCTCCTGTCGATGTCGTTCATTGTGCCAATGATATAGACGTTTTCTGGGACGTAGAAACCATCCTTGAACACGTCGCCATCTTCTATCATGTTTTGGTATTGTGTGTTCACCTTTCCTTTCTCACCGCGATAACCTGGGTCAATAGAAAAGAACAACTCACCGAATATCTTGGAGATTTCGCCACGATTGATTTCGTCAATAATAAAGACATATTTGTTGTTGGGGTCATTTAAGGTCTCGCTTAAATGGTATTTATTCTTCAAATGTTCAACAACTCCAACATAATAACCTTTCCACCATTTATATGTTGATATACCAGAGAACTCAGCTTTTAGACTTTCTTTTGTTAGTACCCCATTCTCTTTCAGTTCTGAGCCTGTATGCAACTTCAAATTACCTTTGGAATTCAATGTGACACCAAATGTCTTGCCTTGTGGCGTAGTTAGCGTCAATACTTCATCATTCAATGACTCCACAAATGCATCATATGCCTCATCGAAGCCTTCTGTCTCATATTTGTCAAGGGCCTTTGCGCAGAATTCTTTAAACACACCACTACGCAATTCAAATCCAACATTGTCGTCTGAATTTACTGGTCTTAGACCTTCAACGAAATCCGTATAGTCGTAAGATGGGTGAAACTGTACAAAGCCGAAGCGTTTGTCTGATTCCAATTCTTCTACATCTGCAAGACCTATTATCTTTGCTGCAATTTGTTTAGCCAAGTAGGTTTTGCCAGTTCCTGGCGCTCCTGTCAAAATGAGGTTTTTGTTTGTTTCAAGCAATCTGATGTATTTATTCTCGCTATTCATTTCTTCCTTCTTTTCTGGGTTAAACAGTAAATCGTATAAATATCCTAAACGTTTGGGAGTACCCCTCAAAAGCATCCAAAGAATGTCCTGAGCAAGCAACAGCTTACTCTGACGTTGGCCTTCGAGCATGGGCTTGATGATTTGTTGCAATTCGGCATCCTCATCTGCTAATTTGGTCAAAGGTGCCAGCAACGCCAGATAGTGGTCATAACATGCTCCTGCTTTCTGCATATCTTCACCGAGGTATTTGCAGAAACGATCATACATGACATCATGCTTATAGAATGTATATTTATCAGGATTAATGCATGTAAGTATTGTCGCTGCCGTCCGCTCGTCATTTGCTTTGCTGTTGTATCCAGTTGAGGGTAGCAGTTCCACCATAGATGTCTTGAAATCTGCTAACCGTTTGTTGAGAGGTTGGGTATTATCCGACAAATTGGTTAGGACAGTTTCAAGTTCCTTTCGTTTGTTCTCCACAAGATACTTCAACGTTTTGTTGTCTCGTGCAGCATCAATAAGGTTCTCAAATCCTCCTTTTGTCGCCTTACTTGGATAGGTAACATTGTCGCTGACTATCTCTATGGGCGTTTTGCCAATACTTGCAGTTATCAACTCCCATTTATATAGTTCGTCCCAATCCTTGGCCTCATCCCTTATAGGAAGGTCCTTACGTAGGTTCTTATAGCACTCCACAAGATACCAGTATAGGTACTCTCGTAATGCTTCAACAAGCTCAGGCCGTAGTTCCCATTCAAAAGCGCCTTCTTCTGTTTTCGACAGATTTCTACCTTTACCCATTGGAATCACCCAACGTGTAGCGTTTCCATCTGTACCGTAAACTTCAAAGCGATTCAATCTTTTCTTGACATACTGTCCAAACTTTGAAACATAAAGGTTCAGCGCATGAGCGTTTCCTCCCATTTTTTTGCTCACAGCTACGCACGTACCTCTATGTTCAGGCATATAGTAGAAACGTAATATCGTTTCCTTATAAGCCTGCAATGTCTTGTCATCCTGCAATATCTCCAGCCATTCCTCCTTACTGATTCCGATGTTGCAGGAATACACATCACCGTTTTGCTGTACTTGTATTGTCTGTATTTCCTTCATTGTTTCACAATAATGTTTTCCTGTATTTATACTTTAACCCTTGTTGTTTGAGAGTTCTTGCATGCGTCGCAAGACAGTTAGGAACCACTTCTTGTCCTCTTCTGTAGCATGGCCACATGCCCAGTGGTTATAATATCTCCATTTGGAGAAAAGCCCTGACCCCAATATTTTTATATCATTGATTTTGCTAACGTCTATTGCCAACTCCTTCTCTGAATGCCATGCCTCCTCTCCACAGGCCTCAAAGAAACTATGACCACAGTCCATTTCAAAACCAAGACTTTGACACTCATTTGGGAAAGAGTCAGAATCAAAAAAGCGATAATAAGCTGGTGATTCGGGATCAAATTCTGTAAGGAAGTAGTTGATGTACTTCTTTGTAAACATTTGAATGTCAATGGATTTAATAGTCTTACTTCTTCTCCATTTACATAGAAGACTTTTCATTCTATCATCAAGAAATGAAAGAGCCGAGACTTTAATTATCTCAGGAATGCCCCAGATAGATTCCGCTATGCTTCCGACGATAGCTCCAAGTGTATCTGCATCTGCACCAAGACTGACAGATCTGCGGATAGCATCTTCAAATCCATTGCTCTGATTGATGATCCATAAGGCAACAGGTAATGTGCCCTGACAAGTCTCGTCGAACCTATTTTCAACATCTTCCTTGCGGAAGTCGATATTATAACCTGAGAATTCCACGCATTCATCCATCACAATCTTTATGATATCTGCCGCTTTTGCTATGTATCTACGCTGTATGTTGGCTACGTAAATGGCAAGTGCTACCGTCTGGGCACCTTTGATTCCCTCCGGATGATTATGCGTACAGATTGCCGTTTGTATGGCAGCTTCCAATACCTCTTCTCGAGTTTTATAGAACCATGCTACAGGACTAACTCTCATGGCGGCTCCATTTCCGAAGCTACTGTATGGTTGAGGATTATCGCTACACACCCATTGGGAAAAGCGACCACCATAGCTACCCTTTGGATGAGGGTAAAGGCGGCACCATTTATGGAGGCTTTCGCCATAATCCTTACCATCAAGTAAAGCATCTGCTATGGCGCAAGTGCAAATGGTGTCATCCGTAAAACTACAATCACCAGTAAACAACTCGAAGTCGTAGTTGTTGGTTGGATTAAACTCAAACCTACTACCTACAATGTCGCCAATTATTGCTCCTAACATAATTCAATTGCTGTTATTGTTTTTTACGTTAGTAATCGTTTTATGTTTTATTTCGATGCAAAAATACAAATTATTTGTTATATTGCCAAGAGAAACAGCAGAAAACTGCTATTCAAACAGCCTGACAATGATGCCTTATTTAAACAAGTCCCCTTCTATCATTTTGACCACAGGTCGAGCCTGCTCACACTCGAAAGTGTTAATGCAAGCATCACACTTTACTCGCTTACTCGCAGCCTTATCCTCATTCGAGAATCGAATGGTTGTGGGAGTGAGTGGCTGTGACTGCGTGGCAGCAGGCTCACTCTTGTCGAGTGAGCGCCGGCTGCATACATACTCTGCCAACTGAAACAGCTTGGTCATTCCGAGGTCTATCAACTTATCCATACTTATGCCTCCTTTACGTTTTTCTTGTTTCGCACGATACGGATAGTCAAATGCACCTGATTTTCGGGGTGGGCATCGGAATTCAGTTTGCTGATACGACATTCGAAGATGTCAGTCCAACCCATTTCAAGAAAAGCTGCAACTTGCTTGTTGTCGTCGCGTGGGATATATCCCAGACGGAACTCTTCCTTTTGAGCATCTGTGTAGATGACTTCTACGGCATTGCCATCGAAGCGATTCTCCTTGTCTAATCTCAATCCGAGTGGCGTTCCCACTTTGAGTTCGTTCCACACCTCGTCTGCATCGTGGTACATACGACCTGCGAGGTGGCAATCCATAAAATACAATTTCTTTGCAACCATACCTTCATTCAATTAATAGTTCAACAATCATGTTATCGGTTGCAAAGATAGGCGCACATTGTTTCAAATCGTGGAACAACCTCGGTTTTTTTTCATTTTTCGTATCGTTTGATGGCGTTTTTGTGCCATTCGACGATTTCATCAGCTAAAGATTGGGGCTCCAAGACCTCCACCCACTGACCACGCGAGAGGAGCTGGGCCTTGAAGTCACTGGTGGGACGTAGTTTCAGTTCGAAGTCGCAATACTCGTCAGTAGAGGCGATTTCCTTATGGCTGTGATGCAGAGGCAGGTCACGCAGATAGTACCGTTCATAACCATAAGCACGTAGCACGATACGTTCTGGAGTTATCCTGTCGTCAACTACTATGCCGTAGCTGTCGCTGAAGAATCTGGCGGCATCAAAGTCCTCGTCTATCTTGAATTTCTCGTCAAGTAGCTCCTCCTTCTCAATGCGGTCGAAGGAGAAAGTACTGAACATTCCGCTCTCAAATCGAGCCACCAGATACCATCGCTGGCGGAACAACTTCACGCAGTAGGGAGCCAACTTATATGTGGCATTCTCTGGAGAACCATAACGCCGATAGGTAAGGGATATCATACGATTTTCCTTCATCGCCTTGATAACCTGCTGGAGTTTGTCTCCTCCGGAAGGCACGTGTTCCAGCAGAATACGACTGTGCAGGCTCTGGCTTTCCTCCACCATATTGCCCACGCTCAATGTTGAGAGCATCCAGTTCTGAACGGAATCCTCGCGCAGCACATACTCATTACCTATATAATATCTGTTGCCGTTCTTCTTGTCGCAGTCGATATAGATGCCAAAGATGTCCTCGATGGCACACTTATGACGATAGAACGTAGTGCGGGCCATCTCCATGCCCTCACTCATATCCGTCTTAAGCCAACGCTCATTAATCTCAGCAAAGGTAATGGCCTTGGCATGATAGATGGTATTCACCAGCCAGATGTATTCCTTGAACTTAGTATATGTTGTCATACTTCGAGTAACTTCTATTTGGCAAATATACAAATTAACTATTGACAGCGGGGCGCTGAAGGGTGAGGGTATGGGTGATGCAGGCGGGCAGCTCTTCCTGGTAGTGTGTGACCATGATGAGGGTTTTGTTGGGACGCTGGCAGAAGGCTTCGATGATGTCCCTGACCAGTTGGCGGTTGACGTCATCCAGCCCGTGAAGTGGTTCGTCGAGGATGAGCAGCTCCGGGTCCTTGACGAAGGCACGCGCCAGCAGAACCAGCCGCTGTTCGCCGCTGGAGAGCTGCAGGAAGCTGCGGTCAGCCAGTGTGTCAATGCCGAAGATATGCATCCATCGGCGGCATTGTTCCAGCTCGTCGGCAGTAGGACGGACATACAGTCCTACGGTGTCCTTTAGTCCGCTGGCAACGATGCGGATGGCTGGCAGGTCACGGTGGTAGGAGCGTGCCAGCTCGGGTGATACATAGCCTATGTGGCGCTTGATGTCCCAGATGCTTTCTCCACTCTCGCCTCGCTGATAGCCGAAGAGTGCGATGTCGCAGGCATAGCTCTGTGGGTTGTCGGCACAGACCAGTGACAGCAGGGTCGATTTCCCAGAACCGTTTTGTCCCAACAATGCCCAGCGTTCTCCGTTGCATACAGTCCAGTTAAGGCCTTCCAGAATGGTGCGTTCACCATAGCGGATGCTGACGTTGCGCATGCGGATGACTTCTTTTGAGTTTAGTGTTGAGTGATGAGAGTTCTTTGCTGAGCCAAGCGGCAGAGCCGAGCGGAGAGACATTTGCTCTTGCTTGTTGCAGGCGGCAGAAGGCGTGCGTTGGCTGAGATAGCAGGCGAGGGACAGCTCACGGCCCTCGTGGTCCATGTCGATGATGCGTTCTGTATAGGAAGGTATGTCATCGGTCTTGGCAAGGACGAGGTAGAGGTCAAGCTGCTGTTCTCTGGCGAGGAGCAGCAGGAGGTCACGCAGCTGTTGGCGTGTCTCAGCATCGAGCCCGATGAAGGGATTGTCGAGAATGAGTATTTTAGGATGGCAGAGCAATGTCTTGACAAGCTGGAACTTACGCAGCTCACCGCTGGAAAGGGTGATGATGTACTTGTCGAGTGACTCTTGCAGGTGGAAGAGCTTGAGTAACGGGTTGACCTCAGTTTCCTCCCAACTTCCCAGCTTCTGGCGGACAGTAGGCATCTCTGCGTCGATGTCATGCTGGTTCCACCGTAGCTGTAGGTAGTAAGACCCGTCAACGGCAGGGCCATAGGAGTCGCGGAAGGCAATATAGCGGAGCTTGTCGCTGGCAGTCTGTCTTCTGAACTGTTCCACCCATTGGGTCTTGCCGCTGGCGTTGCGGCCTACGATGGCAGTAATCATATACTTAATCTTTCACACGTTCCTTGTTCTTGTTGGCAAAGTCCTTCCAGCTGCGGTAGTGGGCGGGTGACTCGGGACGGTTCATCTGCATGTAGTGGCAGTAGGCGGCACCAAGGGCATCTGTGGCATCCATGAAGGTATCGACATCCTCCTTGGTCAGCTTCAGCAGCCGTTGTAGCATGCCTGCCACCTGCTCCTTCGAGGCATTGCCGTTGCCCGTGATGGCCATCTTGATTTTCATGGGTGCATACTCATGGATGGGAACACCGTGATGGATGGCAGCGGCAATGGCTGTGCCCTGGGCACGTCCCAGCTTGAGCATGGACTGTACGTTCTTGCCGAAGAAGGGAGCTTCGATAGCCATCTCGTCAGGCAGGTAGCTGTCTATGATTCCTGTGACGCGTTCGAAGATATGGCCCAGCTTGAGGTAGCCGTCGGCAAACTTCCGCAGGTCGATGACACCCATCGTCACCATCTCTGCCTTGCCGTCAACAACCTTGATGAGTCCGTAGCCCATGATGTTGGTACCAGGGTCGATACCGAGTATAATCTTTTCAGACTTTGACATGTCGGGAATCAGGGCGTTAAAGGGGAATACAACAATGGAACATGCCGTCGAAAGGCAGCTCGACAGGCTCCCGGAACAGGCCGAACAATGCGCTGCCCGAACCGCTCATGGCAGCATAGACGGCACCCAAGTCGTAGAGCTGCTGCTTGACCTTGCCCAGTGTGGGATGCAGACGGAAGATACCCTCCTCAAAGTCGTTGGTCAGCTGGTCACGCCAGGTCTCTACAGGCTGGGCAATCACCTCGCGACAGTTCCTGACGGGCTTGCGCGGGGTGATGAGTGAATAGGCCTCACCGGTGGAGACGGGAATGTCTGGACGTACAATGCCGATGTGCCAACCCATCAGGGAGAGTGGAACGGGTGACAGCTTCTCGCCAATGCCTTCTGCATACTGTGGTTTCGGATCGATGAAGAAGGCACAGTCGGCACCCAGTCGGGCTGCATAGCCTTTCAGCTGTTCTGTGGTCAGGTGCAGCTGGCATAACTCGTTGAGCATGACCAGCATGTATGCGCCGTCACTGGAACCGCCTCCCATGCCTGCCTGGGTGGGAATACCTTTCTTTAATCGTGTGCATACGCGAGGGATTCTGGGGAAGTCCTGCTTCAGGAGCTGGTAGGCACGGACGATGAGGTTCTTCTGCGGGTCACCTTCAATGCGGATGCCTTCCAGGGTCAGTTCGCAATCGGTTGCAGGGATGTCTTCAGAAGTTGGAGTAGGGGATAGGCTTACCTCCAACTCGTCACAGATGGGAACAGGGTAGAACACGGTCTCTAAGTTGTGGTAGCCGTCGCTCCTGCGTTCTACGACGTTGAGTCCGAGATTGATCTTTGCTACTGGATAGCAGAGTGTTGGGTGTTCTTGCATGTTGCAGGCGGCAGAGCCGAGCGGAGTATTGGGAGACATTTTGTTGGGTGTTAGTTACTGTTGACGCTTGAAGGTCATTTTCGAGGGCAGCTTCTGCCATTTACCGTTCTTGGGCACCTTGATGGGACTGCCTTCGCCCTGTATGAGGATGAGGGTGGAGTCGTTGGGTATCTTCAGGGTGGCTTCCAGGTCTTCGCTGCCGTAGTCGTTGATCATCTGTAGCCGGGCCTCCTTACCGTTCTTCACCTCGGCATCGGTTATCAGCCAGTAGAAACCGTTGTGCTGTCTGGCCAGATAGCCTGGCAGGTTGCCAAACATGTCGTGGTCGGGAACATGCATACCGTCACCATAGAGGTTGATGTGCATATAGACGCTAAATTCCTCGTTGGTGAAATATCCTTTGAAGGGCTGGCTTTCCTGTGCGTTGGCAGCCAGTGAGAACAGCCCGAGAAGTGCTGTGAGCAGTATTGATTTCATCTTTTTTTCAGTTTGTTGGATGGGCAAAGTTAGCAAATATAAATCAATAAATCAGAGGTTTTTATGAAAATATGTGCAATTTGTGGCAAGTTTTATGATTTTTTTAAGTACCTTTGCGGCCGTTATACGTATAAAGGATGAAAAAAGGATTATTGAAACCTGACTATATCTTTGAGTCAAGCTGGGAAGTTTGTAATAAAGTCGGTGGCATTTACACCGTTCTTTCCTCTCGCGCAAAGACATTGCAGGACATGATGCCGGACAGGATAATATTTATCGGTCCCGATTTTTGGAAGGAGAAGAAGTGTCCTTATTTCAGCGAGGATAAGACGCTTTTTGCCGAATGGAAACGTACCGCATTGGCAGACGGCCTGAAAGTCAGAATAGGACGCTGGACCATTCCTGGCAGTCCTATTGCCATTCTGGTTGACTTCAACCCCTACTTTGAAAAGAAGAACGAGATCTACACTTGGCTGTGGGAAAACTACGGCGTGGATTCACTCCATGCCTATGGTGACTACGATGAGGCCTCCATGTTCTCGTATGCTACCGGACTGGTGGTCGAGAGCCTGTACAACTGCATTATCTCACCTCTCACCTCTCAACCCTCACCTCTAAAGGTCATCTATCACGCCAATGAATGGATGTGCGGTCTTGGCGCTTTGTACATCAACAACAAGCTGCCGCAGATAGGAACCGTCTTTACTACCCATGCTACGAGCATCGGACGCTCGATAGCCGGAAACCAGAAACCCCTCTACGACTATCTGTTTGCCTACAATGGTGACCAGATGGCCGGTGAGCTGAACATGCAGTCGAAGCACTCTATTGAGAAGCAGACGGCCCTGCATGTGGATTGCTTCACCACGGTGAGCGACATCACAGCCAAGGAATGTCTGGAACTGTTGGACAAGCCCGTTGACGTGGTATTGCCCAATGGCTTCGATGACAGCTTTGTACCTAAGGCCAGCCAGTTTACCCGTAAGCGTAATGCTGCACGCCGCCGTTTGTTGCAGGTGGCCAATGCCCTGCTGGGTGAGCAGCTCGGTGATGATACACTGATTGTCTCCACCAGTGGTCGCTATGAGTTCCGCAACAAGGGTATTGACGTGTTTGTGGAAGCCATGAACCGTCTGCTGCGTGACAGGGACTTGAAGAAGAACGTCCTGGCATTCATCGAGGTGCCCGGTTGGGTAGGGGAACCGAGGAAGGACTTGCAGGAAAGGTTAGAAGACCCCTTGGGGGCCGTAGGAGGGGCATCTCCCCTTGAGGTTCCCATGATTACCCATTGGCTGCATAACATGAGTCATGACAACGTGCTGGGTATGATGAAATACTACGACATGCACAACCGCAAGGACGACCGTGTGAAGGTCATCTTCCTGCCCTGCTATCTGGATGGCAAGGACGGCATTGTCAACATGACCTATTACGACGTGGTGCTGGGCAATGACCTCTGCATCTATCCCTCGTACTATGAGCCGTGGGGCTACACACCACTGGAGGCCATCGCCTTCAAGGTGCCCTGCATCACTACCGACCTGGCAGGTTTTGGCCTGTGGGCCAACAGCGTGTTCGGCAGGTATGGCGAGATTGAGGATGGCGTGAAGGTCATCCACCGCACTGACTACAACTACTCTGAGGTGGCTGATATGATCAAGGATACGGTGGCCAAGTTCTCCGGCATGACACAGAAGGAAATCGATGCCTGCCGTAAGAATGCCGGTGAGTTGTCGAAGAAAGCTCTTTGGAGTGAGTTCATCAAATTCTACGAACAGGCCTACGACATAGCACTGCGCAAAGCCCAAGGCCGACAGTAAATGCGAAACTGGAAAAAATAAATTGTATATAGTAAAATTGTAAATTTCACGATGAAAATCAAAGCTGATTATGCGAATGCTCCGCAATGGAAGGAGCTGACTGTGAAGTCAAGTCTTCCGGAACAACTGAAGTGTCTGGATGAGATTGCTCACAATCTTTGGTGGGTATGGAACTACGAGGCCCGTGACTTGTTCCGCGACCTTGACCCGGAAATCTATCATGATGTAAAGCACAACCCTGTGATGTTGCTTGAGCGTCTCACTTTTGCCCGTAAGGAGGAAATCCTGAAGGACAAGGCACTGATGAAGCGCATCAAGAATGTCTATGACTCGTTCCGCAAGTATATCGACGTGGAACCCGACAAGACACGCCCCTCTGTAGCCTACTTCTGCATGGAGTATGGTATGCACTCTGCCCTGAAGATCTATTCCGGCGGTCTGGGAATGCTGGCCGGCGACTATGTCAAGGAGGCCAGTGACTCTAACGTCGATATGTGTGCCGTCGGTTTCCTCTATCGT
>CAJOQT010000046.1 GCA_905236875.1 uncultured Prevotella sp.
CACTTGACCAAATTTTATTAGTTATATATTGTTAATGTAACTCATTGATTTTCAAACGATTAAATGTAAAATTAACTAAGTATTGATATAAAAGTTATATATTTATCCTTCATATCCTTCATAACAATCAAAAACAAATGTAAAAAAACGCAATTTATTTTGCATTGTGTTCGATTTGCACTGCCTTTGACCTGTCAGTCGAAGGTAGTTTCGTTCGAAGATGAAAGAAAAAGATTGTTTTTCTTTGCATTTTGCTCACTTATTCGTACCTTTGCACACAAGATTGAAACTAATCAAAGAAGAAATGAATAAAATTGTAAGGAAAGAACAGTTTTCGGAGAAGGTCTTTCTCTTTGAGATAGAGGCTCCGTTGATTGCCAGAAGCCGCAAAGCCGGCAACTTCGTCATTGTACGTGTAGATAAGAAAGGCGAGCGTATGCCGCTGACCATCGCCGGTGCCGACATAGAGAAGGGCACTATCACACTGGTGGTGCAGATGGTCGGACTCTCGTCGAAGAAACTGTGTGCATTGAACGAAGGTGACTCCGTAGCCGACGTGGTAGGTCCATTAGGTAACCCCACACGCATTGAGAAGTATGGAACCGTTGTCTGTGCCGGTGGCGGACTGGGTGTTGCTCCCATGCTTCCCATCATTCAGGCACTGAAGGCTGCCGGCAACCGTGTGCTGTCTGTGATGGCCGGACGCAGCAAAGACCTTATTATATTAGAAGATAAGGTACGCGAGAGTTCGGACGAGGTCATCATCATGACCGATGACGGCAGCTACGGCGAGAAAGGCGTGGTGACTGTCGGTATTGAGAAGTTCATTGAGCAGGAGCATGTTGACAAGGTATTTGCCATCGGTCCTCCCATCATGATGAAGTTCTCGAACCTCACCGCCCAGAAGCATAACATTCCTTGTGAAGTCAGCCTGAACACCATCATGGTGGATGGTACGGGAATGTGCGGTGCCTGCCGACTGACCATTGGCGGCAAGACACGCTTCGTCTGCATTGACGGTCCTGAGTTCGACGGCGCACTCGTCGATTGGGACGAGATGTTCAAGCGTATGAACACCTTCAAGCGCGAAGAACAGGAGGAGCTGGCTCACTATGAGGAGCATATAGCCCCCCATACGGCCCCCGAGGGGGCTTCTATAGTCGCCAAGCCCGAAAATAAAACTAATGTGTCCCCCTCGGGGGACGAAGAGGGGGCCGAGGCTTCATCTCTCACCGACCGCGATGCGGAGTGGCGTAAGGCACTCCGTGCTTCGATGAAGCCCAAGGAGCGTACGCAGATTGAACGTGTCATCATGCCGGAGCTGGATCCCGTCTATCGCGCTACCACACGTACGGAGGAGGTGAACATCGGCCTGACCAAGGAGATGGCGATGACCGAAGCCAAGCGTTGTCTCGACTGTGCCAAGCCGACATGTGTGGAAGGCTGTCCCGTCAACATCAACATACCGTCGTTCATCAAGAACATCGAGCGCGGCGACTTCCTCGCTGCCGCCAAGGTATTGAAGCAGACCTCTGCCCTACCCGCTGTCTGCGGCCGCGTTTGTCCGCAGGAGAAGCAATGCGAGAGCCGTTGTATCCATCTGAAGATGAACGAACCGGCCGTAGCCATCGGCTATCTGGAGCGTTTCGCTGCCGACTACGAACGTGAGAGCGGCAATATCTCCCTGCCGGAGATAGCTCCCTCCAACGGCATCAAGATTGCCGTCGTCGGCTCTGGTCCTGCCGGATTGAGCTTTGCCGGCGATATGGTGAAGAAGGGCTACGATGTGTATGTCTTCGAGGCATTGCACGAGATTGGCGGTGTGCTGAAGTATGGAATCCCCGAATTCCGTCTGCCTAACAAGATTGTTGACGTAGAGATTGAGAACCTCGCCAAGATGGGCGTCCACTTCCAGACGGATGTCATCGTAGGTAAGACCATCAGCGTAGAGACACTCGAACAGCAGGGATTCAAGGGCATCTTCGTCGGTTCGGGTGCAGGGCTGCCCAACTTCATGAATATTCCTGGCGAGAACGCCATCAACATCATGTCGTCGAACGAATACCTGACACGTGTTAACCTGATGGATGCTGCCAACCCCACCACCGATACACCTATCAACCTGGGTAAGAACGTGCTCGTAGTAGGTGGCGGTAACACCGCAATGGACTCCTGCCGTACGGCCAAGCGCCTGGGTGGTAACGTCACATTGGTCTATCGCCGTTCAGAGCAGGAGATGCCTGCCCGACAGGAAGAGGTGAAGCATGCGAAGGAGGAAGGCATTAACTTCCTGACGCTGCATAACCCCATCGAGTACCTGGCCGACGAGAACGGTGCCGTCAAGGCTGCCGTGCTGCAGGTGATGGAGCTGGGCGAACCCGATGCCTCTGGTCGTCGCAGTCCTGTTCCCGTTGAGGGCAAGACCATCACGCTCGATGTCGATCAGGTCATCGTAGCCGTTGGTGTCAGCCCCAACCCGCTGGTACCAAAGAGCATCGAAGGTCTGGAACTGGGCCGCAAGAATACCATCGTCGTCAATGAAGGCATGCAGTCGGCCCGTTCAGAGATATTTGCCGGTGGCGACATCGTACGTGGCGGTGCTACCGTTATTCTCGCTATGGGCGACGGCCGCCGTGCTGCACAGCACATGGACGAATATTTGAAAAAGTAAAAAAGTAAAAAAATAAAAAGGTAAAATAAAAAAGGGCTGCGCATCATCATCGATGCGCAGCCTTTTTCATTCTTTCATTTTTTATCAGAACGGCAGGTCGTCCGTACTTCCTTCTGAAGCAGGTTCAGCGGGAGGGAACGGATTCTCAACAGGAGCCTGAGGAGCAGCGCTCTGTACAGGAGCACCAGCGGCTACAGGAGCTACACCCTCAGCAGGAACGGGTGCCACACCACGCTGGATGTTGAAAGCACGGATTTCATTAAACCAACGTCCATTATATTCATGCGCATCTATATCGAACGAAACGGTCACTTCCTCTCCCATCTGTATGTTGAACTGCTTAATACGGTCTTCACCGAAAATGCGGAACATACACTTGCGCGGATATTGTCCGGGTACTTCTATGACATACTCCTGCGACATCCAAGGATTACCTGTGCGTTGAGACACTCCACTGTTTGCTGGTAATACAGCAATAATTTTTCCTGTTAATTCCATGATGATATACTTTAAATAAATTGTTTATTTTTCGATTTCGATTGCGAAATTACAAAAATAGTTTTAAATTGAATAACTTTTCGACAAATATTTTTGTTTATGCCATACTATTTTTGTATTTTTGTGGTCAATTACAGAGAATATGAACTAAAAACAATAAACAATCATGAGATTTACAGTATCAAGCACTGCTTTGAGCAGCAAGTTGACCGCATTGTCGAGAGTGATTAACTCCAAGAATTCACTTCCGATATTGGCAGATTTCGTCTTCGACATCGAGAACAATGTCCTTCGTCTGACCGCTTCTGACAGTGAGAATGTTATGACCACCCAGTTAGAACTGACCGAGAGCGATTCCAACGGACGCTTCGCCATCGGTAACAAGGACTTGTTGGAGGCAGTCAAGGGATTCTCCGAACAACCTATCACGTTTGATGTCAATCAGGAAACCAACATCGCCAAGATCAGCTACCAGAACGGTATGTTCTCCATGCCCATCGAGAGTGCCGACGAGTTCCCGCAGACACAGACCGTCAGCGAGAGTGCCACAACCATCACGATGCCCAGCAATGTGATGGCAGACAATCTGGGACGCTCACTCTTTGCTACGGCACAAGACGAATTGCGCCCGGTGATGAACGGTATCTATTTCGACCTGACACCTGAACATCTGGCTATCGTTGCCAGCGACGGACACAAGCTGGTACGCAACAAGGTGCTGACAGTCAGGAGCGAACAGCCTGCATCGTTCATCCTGCCCAAGAAGCCCGCCACCCTGCTGCGTAACATGCTGCAGAAGGAAGGCGGCGACGTGAACATCCGTTTCGACGAGCGGAATGCAGAGATCGTCTATGACGACGGAACCATCATCTGCCGTCTGATTGAGGGACGCTATCCCAACTACAACTCCGTCATTCCACAGAACAACCCGAACGTGCTGACTGTTGACCGTCTGACGCTGTTGAGCGCATTGCGCCGCGTTCAGCCTTTTGCCAATGACTCCAGTAACCTCATCCGCTTCCACGTGGAAGGCAGTACGCTGCAGCTGAATGCCGAGGACTTCGACTTCTCGAAGACCGCCACCGAACAGATGAACTGTGACTACAACGGACAGCCGATGAGCATTGGCTTCAAGGGTTCGTCTTTCATCGACATCCTCAATAACTTCGAGTGTCAGGAGGTAACCATCCAACTCGCTGACCCCAGCAGAGCCGGTCTGGTGCTGCCTTCAGAACAGCCTGAGGGACAGGATGTCCTGATGTTGATGATGCCCATGCTGATTAACGACTAACCGACGCTACATGAAACTGAACCTGCAGAAACCGCTTGTCATCTTCGATCTGGAGACGACAGGTCTTGACCTTGTAAAGGACCGCATCATTCAGCTGTCATATATTAAGGTATATCCTGACGGTCGGGAGGGCAGAGTCAACGAGATAATCAATCCCGAGAAAATGATACCAGTCGAAGTGCAGACTTTGACTGGTATTACTAATGAAATGGTGAAGGACAAGCCGACGTTCAAGCAGATTGCCACACGCCTGAGCAATGAGTTCACGGGCTGTGACTTTGCCGGTTTCAACTCCAACCACTTCGACGTACCGCTGCTGGCCGAGGAGTTCCTGCGTGCAGGCATCGACTTCGACTTCTCCAAATGCCGTCTGATTGACGCGCAGAGCATCTTCCACAAGATGGAACGCCGTAACCTGGCTGCCGCCTATAAGTTCTATTGCGGCCGTAAGATGGAGGATGACTTCGAGGCGCACCGTGCCGACCAGGATACCGAGGCGACCTATCGTGTGCTGATGGCAGAACTCGACATGTATGCCCCCGGCGTACAGGAAGAACCGGAGCGCGTGTTACAGAACGACATGCAATACCTTGCCGACTTCTCGCGTCAGAACAACAATGTTGACTTTTCCGGACGTATCGTCTGGGCAGAGCAGAAAGACGCATCAGGCAAGACCATCCTCGACGAGAAAGGCCAGCCCAAGATGATTGAGGTGTTCAACTTCGGCAAGCATAAGGGTATTCCTGTTGCAGACGTGCTCCGCATGGATCCGGGCTATTACAGTTGGATACTGGGTGGCGACTTCACCTACAACACCAAGCAGGTGCTGACACGCATCCGACTGCGCGAGGCACAAAGGATTTGAGATTTGAGGTTTGAGGTTTGAGATTTGAGGGTTTGAACATGTTGAAAGGAAAGAAAATAGTTCTCGGCATCACGGGCAGCATCGCAGCCTACAAAGCCTGCCAGATTATCCGGCTGTTGGTAAAGGCTGGAGCCGAAGTACAGGTTGTCATCACACCGGCAGGAAAGGAGTTCATCACCCCTATCACCCTCTCTGCACTGACACAGAAGCCTGTCATCAGCGAGTTCTTTGCACAGCGTGACGGCACCTGGCACAGTCATGTGGCCCTCGGACTCTGGGCCGATGCCATGCTGATAGCACCTTGTACGGCATCCACCCTGGGCAAGATGGCCCACGGCATAGCCGACAACATGCTCGTCACGACCTATCTGTCGATGAAAGCACCAGTGTTTGTGGCCCCAGCAATGGACCTCGACATGTACGCTCACCCTACGACACAGCAGAACCTCGACACGCTGCGTTCCTTTGGCAATCATATCATTGAGCCGCAAAGCGGTTTCCTGGCTTCAGGCCTTGAAGGCAAGGGACGCATGGAGGAGCCGGAAGTCATCGTCGGAAGACTGACTGAGTTCTTCAACAGTGAAGATTCTTCAGACTTCACTCGGCCTGCTTCACTTCAAGACAAGCAAATCCTGATTACAGCCGGTCCTACCTACGAGAAGATAGACCCCGTGCGCTTTATCGGCAACTACTCCAGCGGTAAGATGGGCTTTGCCCTCGCAGAGGAATGTGCGCGACGCGGTGCCCGAGTGACGCTCATTGCCGGGCCCGTATCCCTGCAGACAGTCCATAGGAATATCCGGCGGATTGATGTCGAGAGTTGTGAGGAGATGTACAATGCCGCCGTTGAAGCGTTCCCCAAGTGTGACGCTGCCATCCTCTGTGCTGCCGTCGCAGACTTCAAGCCTGCCAATGTGGCCGACCAGAAAATCAAGCGTGAAGGCGATGACCTCCTGCTTCGTCTGAAGCCGACCCACGACATTGCCGCTGCGCTTGGAAAGATGAAGACCGACAGGCAGCAGCTAATCGGTTTTGCACTGGAAACCAACGACGAAGAAAAGAATGCTGAAGGAAAGCTGATTCGGAAGAACTTCGACTTCATCGTCCTCAACTCCCTACAAAACAAGGGTACCTGCTTCCGTACTGACGACAACCAGATTACCATTATCTCACATGAGGGAAAGAAACAGTTTGACAAGAAGCCCAAGCAGGAAGTTGCCAGCGACATCATTGACGAACTGACCGCCATACAACAAAAACATGGATAAGGTCTTATAAAAAAGAAATCCCCGTAACCTGAAATGAGGTACACCTCAAAGGCTGCGGGGATTTTTATGTTTGACGGTTAACTGCTTACATCGGCAGTTCCAACCACTTCACGTAGCAGAAGTCCTGACGGTGAGGCAGATGCTTGTTCTTCGGATACATGCGGATGGCACTCTTGTACTGTCCGAACTGATGGGGAGCCAGCGTGGCCTCGAAGGTGTAGTTGTTACCCTCATGACCAGTCATCTTCAGCGGCTCTACATTGAAGATACGCTCTTCACCGTTCTTGTTGATGAATACATTGACCTTCTCCAGAGCGATGGCATCGTCCAGTCCCTGCTCGTTGATGACATACTTGATGTTGTACTCCTGACCAGCCTCTGCACCATTCTGCGGGAAGTTCCACTCACAGCTGACCACGTTGATGGCTTCCCAACGCTCAGCAACAGCTTCCTTCCACTGTGCAATCTCCTTGGCCAGACGGTTGTCATTCTTCGACAGTTCCTTGAAGCGCTTGGCCTGCTTCTCATAGAACTTGGTGTAGTAGTCGTCGAGCTGACGCTTCATCGTGTAGTGAGGAGCAATCTGGGCGATAGAGTTCTTGATGACCTTGATCCATCCCTTTGAGATACCCTTCTTGTCACGATTGTAGTAAAGCGGTACGATCTCGTTCTCCAGCAGCGAGTAGATAGTGGCTGCATCGAGCTGATCCTGATAGCCCTGATTCTGGTAGGTGCGCTTCTCGGTGAGTGCCCAGCCGGCACCCTCGCGATAGCCCTCCAGCCACCAGCCGTCCTTCACGCTGAGGTTCACGACACCGTTCATCTCGGCCTTC
>CAJOQT010000047.1 GCA_905236875.1 uncultured Prevotella sp.
AAGGGGAGTTATCGGCCTTTGGCCTCGGGGAGTTCTTGCGTCCCTTTGGTAGCAAGCGGCAAAGCCGAGCGAAGGGACAATAGACTTGTCGGTTGGGATTATTTCAGGGAAAAGACATACGTCTCTTAACTCCCCGAGCGGTCGAAGACCGCGATAACTCCCCTTAACTCCTCTTAACTACTTAACATACGAAAGTTGAGTAAGGTGTATAAAACCTACAATAAAAGAGCACTCCGCAAAGGGTGCTCTTTTATTGAATATGAAATTACAGGCTTTTCGTCTAATCGTTCCGAAGTGTCTTCTTGGCTTCCAGACTTTGATCAGAACTTCCAGACTTTCTTCACCTGGCCGTTCTTCATACGGATGATGTTCAAGCCGGGCTGCAAGGTTTCGTAACGGCGGCCGTCTGTGCCGTAGATGGCCTCAACCTCTGACTCTGTTTCGACAGGAACGGAATGGATGTCTGCTGCGGCTATCTCAACATGAGCACCAGATATCTGTACGTTGCCAGTGCCGCTTGTCACCGTGAACTGGACCTCACGTGCACTGCCGGTCCATATCTTACCGTTCATGGTACCTGTGGAGGCGAAGAATTCTTTATCGCTATCGTTTCTGACAACGTTCAGTTCTATGGATGTCATCTCATCGGCATCTGTCGTAAATGTCAGGGTGGTCAGTTCGTACAAACGTATCTGTGAGTCGTTGGCATACATGTGTTGTCCTTCGATACCAAAATTGTAGGTTACAGTGATGCCGTTCTGCTTCGCTGTCAGCGGCCAGCGCTCCCAGTAATCTCGAGTATTCTTCATGCTGTTGCCACTCCAATCCACACCGAAGGCTGACTTGTTCAGGGAGATGTCACATGTGGAGGCAGGCTCTGGCTCGAATGGGTCGAAACTACCATCGTAGCTGAAATCTACATCTGAAAGCGTACCCCAGAGATAGGTCTCCAGTCCTGGATAGTCAACAAACGGGTTGCGGTTGCCCTGCAACTGCCAGACGGCCTCGTTGCGGTTTATCTCCTTCTCGCTGACGGGATCGTCTGCTGCCCAGCGCAACAGCATGGGGAATGACCATGAGGAGAACGGCTGATAGCTGGTGCCGTCTAACATGGGACTCTTCCAACCTGTAATTAGTGGCTCGTAGCAGGTCGCCATGTAGAAATAGATACGTGCCAAGTCACCCTTGTATTCATCGGCAGGTTCAAAGATAGTGCCTTTGTATCCATCGACAGAGCATTTGCCCACCTTACTATAATAAGGAGGACCATCGACACCTTCCTCCATCTTCGAACCCTTGGTGGGATTTTCCGTCTCACCATAAGGCAGGTCGCTGCGCATGTTGTTGATGTAGCCGTCAGTGGGAATGACATGCATAAGGTCGGTATAGGCAGGCTTGACGCTTGCAAACCAGCTCTTGGGGAAGGAATGCTCGCGGTTGATACCACTGCCTTCATATCTGTTTAAGTGTGGGCAGTCCAGCGGATAGCGGGTGATGTTGGAATACATATCCCAGATGGTCTCCTGACCATCTACAATCCGCACATCCGTAGTCTTGTAGGCAGTCCAGAGGTCACCATAGGTTAGCACCGAGGGATTCTTGATAATCTCGTAGAAGGCGGTCTTCAGTGCTTCACCATGCTTGCCCTGGGTTCTACGGTAATAGGTGCCCGTATCGTTCGGACCCTGTGCCTGAACGGCTGTAGCTGTCATGACAAACAGCCAGGTCAGGATGGAACATCGTAGGTTAGTAGATCGTAAATTCATAGAATAGGCTTATTTGTTGTTTGTTAAGATTGCTGTCAGCTCTTTCATTCCCTCGCTGGCACCCTTTTGGATATGGGTAAGGTTGGCAATTCCTGCACCCAGGGACGGGCTTGGGTCAATCAGATAGATAGGTGTACCGGGCTTGACGTAATGAACCAGTCCGGCAGCAGGATAGACGGCAAGGCTGGTGCCGATAATGATGAGAATGTCAGCCTGTTGCACCTCATCAACGGCCAACGTGATGTTGGGGACTGCCTCTCCGAAGAAGACGATGAAGGGTCGAAGCAATGAGCCGTCGCCAGCTTTGGTGCCTGGCTCTATCTCGCAGTTCTCGGGAGTGAGCAGCTGATGATAGCGCACATCATCCACGTCACGGCTGGAACAGACTTTCATCAGTTCGCCATGCAGGTGAATCACCTTTGACGAGCCAGCCACTTCGTGCAGGTTATCCACATTCTGCGTGACAACCGTCACATCGTACTGCTGCTCCAGTGCTGCCACTAGCTTGTGACCTTCGTTGGGCTTGACACCGTTGCACTTGCGGCGCAGCATGTTATAGAAGTTTGTGACCAGTGTGGGGTCTGCAAGCCATCCCTCATGGGTGGCCACTTTCTGTACGGGATAGTTCTCCCAAAGTCCATCGGCATCGCGGAAGGTCTTCAGACCGCTTTCCACCGACATGCCTGCACCTGTTAATACTACTATTTTCTTCATATCGTTCAACTTTTTAACTCTCTAACCTTTTTACTTTCTCACCATCCGCTCGGCAGTACAATGTTCTCTACATTGTGGGCCTCGGCAAAGAGTGGGGAGATTTCTTCATTGGTAAACCCTGCAATGCCACAGCCAATCCGCGTAACGAGGAATGTCAGCTCAGGATGTTCCTTGGCAAATGCGATAAACTCATCGACGTATGGTCTGATGGTCTCTACGCCACCTTGCATCGTAGGTATGGCATAGCTCTGTCCCTGCAGACCTACGCCCTGACCCATGATAGCGCCAAACTTCTGGTAGGCAGTCCAGGCGGCACCACCCCCATGCATGCCTTTCAGATTGCTGCCAAAGACGAATATCTCGTTTGGCGCAAGTTCCGTAATCCGTTCTGGTGTTGTTCTCATATCTTCTGCTGTTGGTCTTTCCATACATACTCGGCTCCTGCCAAAGGCTTTCCGTAGTGATTCGAACATCGGCGGACTCGGCATAGTTGTTCGTGCAACCATAGTATCGCCCACTGCTCTGGCTTCTTCCTCCACATCCATCACTTCCGGCTGGTCGAAATCCAGGTCGAAGTTCTCCTTGAAGTAGGGGATGATGACCTGTTCCTTGATCTTGTTGTATTTCTGCGACACTGCCGATGAAGTGATACCCAACCTAGCAGCAATGTCCTTTGTCTTGAATCCGCTGATGAGCATCATCTCGACAATCAGCCTTTCCTGACGGTCAAGACGCTTGTCGCACAGCTCTTCAATTGACTTGTTGAACTGCAGGCGCAGGTCATCTGTCACGTCAAAAGTACGCAGATAGTCCTCAAACGTCACGCTGCCGTATTCACGCTTATGCCATTTCAGCGCATCCAACACCACATAGCGGAAACCGTTGATCATCCAGGTTCGCAGGCTCACGTGCTCAGAACGGTCCTCCAGGGGTTTCCAGTCATGCTCCATCAGATAGAGTGCATACTGATGGGCCATCGACATGAAGTCAAGGTTTTCCTTCTGACTCAATCCGTATTTTCGGTCATAGATATAGTAGGCCGTATGGCAATACTCATAGAAGTAGTCGCGTATCACTCCGGCTTTCCCCCGCCTGAATCCGTCGAGGATTTCGTTGTCTGACAGTCTTGCGTACATCAACAATCTCAATATTCTGCTGCGAAAATACAAAAAAAAATTGAATTGCGCTTAATTATTGGCAAAAATCTTCTTTAAAGAGATAAAGAACAGTCAAAAAACACAAGTTTAACCCTTTAAAAACCATTACAATTATGAAAAAGTTAGCAGAAACCGCAAACAGCAAGCAAGTGTTCAACCTCATCATCGTCGATGAAAGCGGCTCTATGAGTGTTATTCGTAAGCAGGCCTTTTCGGGCATGAACGAGACCCTTGAGACTATTAAGGCCATGCAACAGCAATATCCTGACACCGAGCAGCGTGTGTCGCTCGTCACCTTCGACAGCAGTCACACCACCTGGCACTACGACAATAAGCCGGTCAGTGAGACAAAAAGCCTGAAGTGGGAAGATTATAACCCTGGAGGCTGCACGCCACTCTATGATGCCATCGGCAGCTCTGTCTCGAAGGTGAATGCTGTGACAGGCAAGGACGACCACGTGCTGGTAACCATCATCACAGACGGTGAGGAAAACAGCTCACGTGAGTGGAAACTCACAGCCATACGCAGCCTCATTGAGAAGCTGAAGGCAGAGGGCTGGACCTTTACACTCATTGGCACGGACAACCTGGACGTGGAGTCTATGGCTGGTGCTATGGCCATCGATGAGCACCTGGAGTTTCATCAGGACGAGGAGGGCACCAAGAAGATGTTTGCCCGTGAGCGCCATTGCCGTGCACGTTACAATGCCTGTGTCGAAGCCTGTGTTCCTATGGCTGCCGGCTCATTCTTCAAGGAAGACTAACGGGCTTGTTATTTGTCTGTAAGTGAACCACTGACCACTGGTCTTATTTGGACAATCACGAACTGAAGAAAAAGAAAGTGGCGAATAAATTTGGCTTACAACTCATTATTTCGTACCTTTGCAAGGAATTCATGGAATCGAAGGTCTATTAACTTGCATAATAAGATAATGAAGAAGCTATTTTTATCTGTCATCGCCACATTCTTTTGCCTTTCTGTTATGGCAGAGGATGGGCACCGTCTGTGGTTACGCTACGACACGCTGAACACGGCGAAAGTCAATGTCGTCATTCCGCCTGCCGTGCGTGGAGGCCATGAGAATGTCACCACGCCAACCATTGACATTGCCATGCATGAACTGCGGATGTTCTCCAAGAGTCAGGAGGTGACACTACGCATTGACAAGTCGCTGCCCGACGACGAGGGATTCACGCTGACAGAAGTCAACGAGAAGCGTAACTATATTATTGCTGCGCATAACGATATAGGGCTGCTGTATGGTGCCTATTACGTTCTTGAGAACGAGACGGAATGTAGGACGCATTGCTATCCGACACCTCATACATTCGGTCATAACGCCCCGTTCTACAAGCTGCGTCTGCTGAACCATTGGGACAATCTGGACGGAAGCATCGAGCGTGGCTATGCAGGTGAAAGCATCTTCGAGTGGTTCCGGCTGGACAGACAGCTCATTGAGGAGTATGCCCGTGCCAATGCCAGTATTGGCATCAATGGTAGTGTGCTGAACAATGTGAATGCCTCACCCAAGATTCTGACAGCAGCATATCTTAATGAGATCAAGATCATCGCCGACATTTTGCGTCCATACGGCATCAAGGTGTATCTCTCCATCAATTTTGCTTCGCCAATGGCTTTGGGCGATACAGAGACGGCCGACCCGCTAACACCGGAAGTTGCTGTCTGGTGGCAGAAAAAGGCTGATGAAATATACAGTTTGATTCCCGACTTCGGTGGTTTCCTTGTCAAAGCGAACAGCGAGGGTCAGCCTGGCCCAGGTGACTACCACCGCTCACACGCCGACGGAGCCAATATGCTGGCAAGGGCACTGAAACCTCATGGTGGCATTGTGATGTGGCGCTGTTTTGTCTATGGTGCCAACCATAAGGGCGAAGACCGTGTGATGCAGGCCGTTTCCGAGTTCAAGCCCCTTGACGGCCTGTTCATGGATAACGTCATCCTACAGACAAAGAACGGGCCGCTTGACTTCCAGCCACGTGAGCCTTATAGCCCAGTCTTTGACCAGATTAGGCATACGCCAAATATGGTAGAGTTGCAGATTACACAGGAATATCTTGGACAATCCAAGCATCTGGTCTATCTCGGTCCCATGTGGCAGGAGTTCTTCAGCTTTGTCAATCCCTCCTCGCTAAAGGGCATAGCCGGTGTGGCAAACATCGGCAAAGACCGCAACTGGTGCGGTCACCACTTCTCACAAGCTAACTGGTATGCCTTCGGACGACTGGCATGGGATCCCCTGCAATTGTCGCAGGATATTGCCGCTGACTGGCTTAACCTGACATTCCCAGAATTAGGCCGTCAAGGGTGGACTTCTTGGATGGAACTAAGTCGTGAGGCATGCGTGAACTACATGATGCCGCTCGGCCTGCACCACATCTTCAAGTTCGACCACCACATGGGGCCAGAGCCTGACGGTTTCAAGGCAGAATACCCCATTGAGTGGTGTCCCGTCTATTATCATAAGGCCGACAAGGATGGTATAGGCTTCGACCGTACCGTTTCAACCGGTACGGGTGCTACGGCACAGTATCGTGAGGACATTGCCCGTCTCTATGAGGACATCAACACCTGTCCTGATGAATATCTGTTGTGGTTCCACCATGTGGCGTGGGACTACAAGATGAAAAACGGCCATACGCTGTGGGAGAACATGCAGCAGAAGTACAACGAAGGCGTCAAGGAGGTAGAAGAGATGGCAGCACGATGGCAGCAGATGAAACCCTACGTGGATGAACAACGCTGGCGTGAAGTGGATGAGCGTCTGCAGCAGCAGGTTCGTGATGCCCGTGAATGGCGGGATGTCTGTCTCGACTACTTCGGAAAGATGCAGCGGTAATAATTACTTTTTAATATTTCAACCTTTTAACTTATGAAAAAGCTATTGTTACTTTTGCCGTTGCTGGCATTGCTGGGCTGTACGTCTGGCGAAAAGAAAGCAGAAGCTCCCGTACTGACCGTCGAGGGCGGAAAGATTCAGGGTGTAGTAGCCGAGAACCCCGGCGTGTTTGTTTACAAGGGCATCCCGTATGCAGCTCCCCCTATTGGCGACCTGCGCTGGAAGGAGCCACAGCCCGTAGTGGCATGGGACAGCATCCGTCAGTGTGACCGTTTCGGACATCCTGGCTATCAGGCCGTCCACTATCCTGGCTTCTACGCTTCGGAGTGGGGTTATGGCGATGAGGCTCCCTACAGCGAGGACTGCCTCTATCTGAATGTCTATACCAAAGCTCCAGGACAGGTTGATAAGAAACTGCCAGTAGCACTGTGGATTCATGGTGGCGGCTACCGCGAGGGCTGGGGCACAGAACCAGAGTTCGACGGAGAGGAATGGGCGATGAAGGACGTCGTGCTTGTCACCATCAACTACCGTCTGGGCATTTTCGGTTTCATGACCTATCCGGAGTTGTCGGCAGAGAGTCCTAACCACGTTAGCGGCAACTATGGCATCCTTGATCAGATACAGTCGCTGAAGTGGGTGAAAGCCAACATTGCACAGTTTGGCGGTGACCCTGACAATGTAACCATCTTCGGCCAAAGTGCCGGTGCCGGTAGTGTGCGTACGCTTTGTGAAAGTCCGCTGGCCCGTGGTTTGTTTCACAAGGCGGTCATTATGAGCGGCGGTGGCATCAACGTACCTGCCAGGGAGGGTGAGGAAGCCAAGCCTGCCACACCCATGAACAAGTTCTTCACCTACATGCCCACACTTCAGGAGAGCGAGGCCGAGACCAAGAAAGTCATGGACTGGGCTGGACTTACCGATCTTGAGAAGCTGCGCAAGGCTCCTACGGAAATTATGTACACCGTGGGTACATTATATAATATGGTGAACAAGAGCGACCTCTTCCTCATGCAGCGTCCTATCATCGACGGCTATGTCTCGCTGAAATCATTTGATGAGGCTACCCGCGAGGGAACCATTGCCGATGTGCCCTACATGATTGGCTATACGCTGAATGATATGGGTTCCATGTCGGATGGCATCGCCGAGTTCTGTAAGGTACGTCAGGAGAAGGGCGGCAAGGCCTGGGCCTATGAGTTTGCACGCCCACTGCCCGACGATGGCAAACATCCTGATGTTACTGACCGTCTGAAGGGTGCCTTCCACAGTAGTGACCTCTGGTTTGTGTTCAAGTCGCTGAAACACTGCTGGCGTCCCTGGACGCAGGGTGACTGGGACCTGGCCGAGAAGATGCTCACCGCCTGGACCAACTTTGCCAAGTATAGTGATCCTAATGGCAACGGTGAGGGTGAAGGCCTGGGTTGGAACCCCTGTACTACGGAGGCTCCACAGTTCATGCTCTTCAAGCTCGATGCCAACGACAAGGAAGCCAGCGAGATGGGCGCTCCCATCATGCCCGACCCGTCGGATGCTCCTGCTTTCGGTGCTCCCGCACCCGCAGCCAAGAAATAAAAGGAGGAAAGATGAAGAAGCTATTTGCCGTCGTTCTGGTCCTGCTGGCATGGACGGCTGTTCATGCCCAGTCCTATCCCTTCGGAAAAGGAAGGATTGTAGTAACGAATATGGCGCATAACGCCGTGAGGATACAATATGTGGAAGAGCCTTCACTCGTCAGTGACTTGCCCGACTGGCTCTATAACGGACGGCAGGCAGTGGGCGTGTCGGATTGCGATGTGAAGGTGCTTGTAAACAACAAGCGCCAGACGGTGACTGTGCAGGACCAGCGGGGGCAAATAGTTTTCAAGGCCACGAGCCATCAGATGAAAGGGGAGGAGGCTACTCTGGTGTTTCAATCGCCAAAGGATGAATATCTCTTCGGGCTCGGGCAGTTTCAGGACGGCTACAGTAATGTGCGTGGTCTCTCACGCCGCCTGACGCAGGTGAATACACAGATTTCCTTGCCCATGATTCTGTCGAGCAAGGGCTATGGCCTGCTATGGAACAACTATGGTCTGGTGGACTTCAACCCCTGCAGCCAACAGGTAACTCTCAAGCCCCAAACGACTATACGACCAAACGGCCAGGCTTCCGAAGTGGTCAACGTCACTTCTACCGAAGGTGACAGACGCGAGGTGCGCCAACGTCATATTTTCGAGGCAGAGATTCAGGTGGACCAGACTGGCGACTATTCGCTGCTGCTCGATGTAGGGCAGAAGATGGCGCGTCGCCACAACCTTTGTATTGACGGCAAGACGGTCATTGAGATGCAGAATCTATGGCTGCCGCCCACGGCTTCTGCCATTGTCCATCTGGAAGCCGGACACCACACGCTGACAGCCGAGTTGACTCAAAACGACCGGCCGGTGTTGTATTACCATCGTGTCAAGGACGAAACGGTGTTCCGTTCACCTGTAGCCACAGCAGTAGATTATACCGTTTTTGTCGGTTTACCCGATGAAATCATCGCTACTTATCGGAAACTGACAGGCGAGGCTCCGCTGATGCCCCGCTGGGCTTTGGGCTATATCCATTGTAGGGAACGGTTCCACTCGTCAGAGGAAATCCTGCAGACAGCCAACCGCTTCCGTCAGGAGCAGATGCCCCTGAGCGTCATTGTACAGGACTGGCAGTACTGGGGAAAGTATGGTTGGAATGCCATGAAGTTTGACGAGGAGTTCTATCCCGACCCGAAGGCACTTACCGACAGCTTGCACAAGATGGATGTCAGGCTGATGGTAAGTGTGTGGTCGAAGATTGACAAGCAGTCAGAGGTGGGACGTCAGATGTTGCAGGACAGTTGTTATATCCCAGGTACTGACTGGATAGACTTTTTCGATTCCGAAGCTGCCGCCGCTTATTGGAAGAACTTCAGTGAACGGCTGTTGCCCTTAGGTATTGATGCCTGGTGGCAAGATGCGACAGAACCTGAGAACGACGACCTTGTGGGGCGCCGTGTGAACAAGGGCCGCTGGGCGGGCGAACAAGTGAGGAACGTCTATCCCCTGTTGGTCAACAAGACGGTCTATGAAGGATTGCAGGCCCTCTCTGACTCCTCCTGTTTAGGGGGAGAATCAAGCTCCTCCCCTCAACAGGAGAAGTCGGGAGGGGTCTTTATCCTGACGCGTTGCGGCTTTCCCGGCATTCAGCGTTATGGTTCGGCTTTGTGGAGTGGTGACGTCGGTAACGACTGGGAGGCGTTCCGAAGACAGATTGTTGCCGGTCTCGGTGTTCAGGCCGCAGGTATTCCGTGGTGGACGTACGACGCAGGCGGTTTCTTCCGTCCCGGAGACCAATACACCAATCAAGACTATATTGAGCGCATGCTCCGTTGGATAGAAACCAGTGTTTATTTGCCACTGATGCGTGTGCATGGCTATATGAGCAATACGGAGCCGTGGAACTACGGCCCTGAAGCACAGGCCATAATCAAGAGCTGTCTGCAAGAACGTGAGCGATTGCTTCCCTATATAGAAAAATGTGCCGAAGCAGTAGCTACGGAGGGCTATACGCTGATGCGTCCGCTGGTGTTCGACTTTACCGAAGACCCAATAGCCTTGCAGCAGAAATATGAGTATATGTTCGGCCCCTGTCTGCTCATCAGTCCCGTCACAGAACCGCATGTCACGGAGTGGAAGACCTATCTACCCAAGTCGAATGGCGGCTGGCGCGACTATCATACGGGCATCTGCTATGAAGGAGGACAGACTGTGACTACACCCGTTGACAAGGCACACATTCCCGTCTTTGTGAGAGTGAAGACAGAAGCAGAATTGGCTATTGCCTCATGCAGTAGATGATAAGGAGGTGAAGGGGATAGAAGACGTAGAAAAGGTATTTGGCAACAGGACCTTGGATGAATCCCCGTTGACCGTTGTACATGCTGATGGGGATGAAGGCCAGGCCTGCTATCCATTTATAGCCTAACATACAACTACCAATGACTGCCTGAAGGAGTCGGCTGCGACGCAGGACATATAACATAAGTATAAAACCATAGCCGCTGCAACCATAGTCGGCATGCAACAAGACAGACAAAGCCAAGAGTCCGAGGAGAGAGAAGGACAGCTTGCGGACATCGTGACGGAACCTTTCAATGGCACAAAGGCCGAGATAACCTATCAAAAGCGTGAATAATACGTTCTGACCAGGATAAAGCCAAGAGCCGGAATGCACGTAATTCCAAGGCAATTCGGAAATCAAGGCAAAGACAAACAGGTTTATGCCATATTTCCTGCGGTTGTGGGTGTGTAGGAATCCTTCCACGATAAGAAAGGCGAATATGGGGAAAGCGATACGTCCAATGCAACGTAAAAGGTAATACGTGGTCACATATCGGTGTCCAACAACAAAGAATGGTTCGTGGAACTGCGGGTCATTGCGCCAATAAAAAAAGGCCAGATGGTCAATGAGCATAGTAACCATAGCTATTACCTTCAGCCAGCTGCCACTAAGAACCTGCCAGTTATGATTGCCTTCAAGACTCTGTTTCACGATTCCGTCAGTTTAAAATAACGTCTGCAAAGGTAACGATATTATTTTAACCGACAAAGTATTTTTGCCGGTTTTCAACAAGAGCGGCACTTTTGTTGAACCAAACCTATGGTTTTGTTGAACCAAACCTTTGCTTTTGTTGAACCAAACCTTTGGTTTTGTTGAACAAAACCATAGCGCTTGCCCAAAGATGATACAGAGCATATTCGTTGCCGTATTTCTTTGTGCCGTCAAAAGTACGAACTTTCATGTAAACAACCAAATTAATTGCAAGTAAAATGTCTGAAGACTTGGGATTGAAAAATAAATCGGTAATTATTTTGTATTTCGCTCGGTTTGCACTACCTTTGCCAACAAAACAGAAAACAGATTACTATGGGAAAGAAAAAAGGTGGAAAACGACTGAACAAGAAGCAGGTCTTGGAGATGCTGCAGAACTTGTTCCAACAGAATCCGAACGAGACATTCTCGTTCAAGCAGATATTCCGTACGCTGAAGCTGGACACCCATCCTGCCAAGATGCTGGCCATCGACACGATGGAGGAAATGGCTTGGGACGACTTCCTCTCGAAGGTGAGCGACACGTCTTACCGACTGAACACCAAGGGACAGGTACAGGAAGGTACCTTCGTGCGCAAGGCCAACGGCAAGAACTCGTTCCTGCCCGATGATGGCGGCAAGCCGATCTTCGTGTCGGAGCGTAACTCAATGTTTGCGCTGAACGGCGACCGTGTCAAAGTGTCACTGATGGCTCGCCGCCAAAACCATATCAAGGAGGCGATGGTGACAGAGATCCTCTCTCACAAGATGGATCAGGCCGTCGGCAAGCTGAAGGTAGAGAGGGACTATGCGTTCCTGATTACTGAAGGCAATATCTTCGTTCACGACATCATGGTGCCGAAGAAGAAACTGAAAGGCGGCAAGACAGGTGACAAGGCCGTGGTTCGTATCACACAATGGCCTTCGAAAGACTCCAAGAACATTGTGGGTGAGGTCATTGACATCCTGGGCAAACAGGGTGAGAACAATGCCGAGATGCATGCCATCCTCGCTCAGTACGGTTTGCCCTATAAGTATCCGAAGAACGTAGAGGAGGCAGCGGAGAAGATAGATCCCGGCATCACTCCCGAGGAGATTAGCCGTCGCGAGGATTTCCGTGACGTCTGGACCTGCACTATCGACCCCTACGATGCTAAAGACTTCGACGATGCATTGAGCCTTAGGAAGTTGGATGTTGGAAGTAGGACGGACAATGTAGTGGCTTCGCCAGGTGAAAGTAGTAAGGAAGAAGGACTTCAAACTTCAACCCTCAACCTGCGCAAAGCGCAAACATCGAACTTAAAACATCAAACCTCAAATCTATATGAGGTTGGTGTTCACATTGCCGATGTCTCGCATTATGTGAAGGAGGGCAGCATCATCGACAAAGAAGCCCAGAAGCGTGCTACCAGCGTTTATCTGGTTGACCGTACCATCCCCATGCTGCCAGAACGCCTATGTAACTTCATCTGCTCACTGCGACCTGACGAGGAGAAACTGTGCTACTCTGCCATCTTTGTACTTGATGAAGAGGCAAACGTGAAGAGCTGGCACCTGGCACATACCGTCATCAAGAGCAACAGGAGATTCTCCTACGAGGAGGTACAGGCAATATTAGAAGCCCCCCTCAATCCCCCCGAAGGGGGGAGGAAAGGCCCCGCCCCCTCCAAACCTCCCCGAGGGGAGGCTTTTAGCGCAGCGGTTTCCCCCCTCGGGGGGACGGAAGAGGGGGTTGTTGCCGCCCTGCATACCCTCGACAAGCTTGCAAAAAAGCTGCGTGAACGACGATTCAAGGGCGGTGCGGTGAAGTTTGACCGCGAAGAACTGCACTTCGATATCGACAAGGACGGCAAGCCAACACGCTGCTACTTCAAGAAATCGAACGATGCTACCCAGCTCATTGAAGAGTTCATGCTGCTGGCCAACAGACATGTGGCAGAAATGATAGGGAAAAATGAAAAAACGATAAAAATAAAGAATGAAATCGTAAATAGTAAATCGTCAAATAGTAAATCCACAAAGACCTTTGTCTATCGTATCCACGACCAACCCGACCCCACCAAGCTCGAGGCGTTGCGTGAGTTTGTGGTGAAGTTCGGCTACAAACTCAAGACCAGTGGCACTAGGGGAGCCATCACGAAGTCGCTCAATACCCTTATGGACGATGCACAGGGACATCGGGAACAGAAACTCATCGAGACCGTCGCCCTGCGTGCCATGATGAAGGCAAAGTATTCGACGCATAACATCGGTCACTATGGTCTGGCCTTCGATTACTACACTCATTTCACGTCACCCATCCGTCGCTATCCCGACACCATGGTACACCGGCTGCTCACCAAGTACCAAGAAGGTGGGCGCTCTGCCAACCGCGACAAATACGAAGAGCTGAGCGAGCACTGCTCGGATATGGAACAGGTAGCCCAAAATGCCGAGCGCGACAGCATCAAGTACAAGATGGTGGAGTTCATGGCCGACAAGATCGGCAACGTATATGATGCCCACATCAGCGGCATACAGTCGTATGGCATCTATTGTGAGATTGACGAGAACCACTGCGAGGGAATGGTGCCCATGCACGATTTGGATGATGACTACTACGACTTTGATGAGAAGAACTACTGTCTTGTCGGCCGCCGTCATCACAACAAGTACCAGTTGGGTGATCCTATCCGTATCCAAGTGGCCCGTGCCAACATTGAGAAGCGGCAGCTCGACTTTACGCTGGCGGAAGAATGACAACAGACAACGGACAACAGTAAAACATATAAGAAGATGAAAAAGAAACTATTATTTGGTGTGTTGACCTTTATATTGGCTTGTCACACCGTAATGGCTCAGAAGAGCATTGTGATACTTTACGAAAACGATGTACATTGTGGTATTGACGGCTACCAGAAGATGGCCGGCTTGCGCGATGCCATCAACCGCTCGGACACGGCATACGCTGCCGTTGTTAGCGCAGGAGACTTCTTACAGGGAAATACCACAGGAGCAATATCCAAGGGAAAGTATATTGGCGATATCATGAGCCGGATGGACTATCATGCCATAACGCTGGGCAACCATGAGTTTGACTATGGCATACCCCTTATGAAGGAAATATTGGCTCAAATCGGTGCGCCGATAGTCTGTGCTAACTTCTATGAGGCTGGTGAACCCCAGCCTGTCTATGCACCATACGTTATCCATCAGTATGGCGACAAGCGGGTGGCATACGTCGGAGCATGTACACCAGAGACGATGATACTGGAAGGCTACGCGTTCTATGACACCAACGGCATCCTGCTCTACGAACTGAAGGCGAGCAGCTTCTATGAGGTGATTCAGAAGGCCGTCGATGATGCACGTGCTGCAGGTGCTGACTATGTGGTGCTGCTCTCCCATGTGGGTGAGACTCAACAGTCGATGGGCTTCAGCTCCCATCTCCTTGTCAATGCCGTCAAGGGCATTGACGTAGTGCTTGACGGTCACTCGCACAATGTATTTGAAGACGCCAAAGCCACCGACCCAGATGGTCGTCAGGTCATTGTCACGCAGACAGGGACGCAGTTTGCCAACGTCGGCAAGCTGCTCATTACTCCCGACGGACGATTCATAACACAGCTGATAAAAGCCGCCGATATTCCATATAGTAACGAGGTCGTTGCAGCAACAACCGACAGTATCCGCCAGTTGGTGAAGGCTGCCACGTCAAAGGTTGTTGCACATACTGATTATCCCCTGATAGTAAGTGACAAAGACGGCCAATGGGTTGTGCGCAGTCAGGAAACAAATGCCGGTGACTTGGTGGCTGATGCCTACCGTTATGCCCTGAATGCCGATATTGGCTTTGAGAATGGCGGTGGTTTGCGCAATGACATTCTTGCAGGCGACATTACATACGGTGACATCATCGGCATGCTGCCCTATGACAACACGTTGCGCCGTATCATGGTGACTGCCGAACAGTTGAAGGATATGCTGACGCGCTGTACGGCCTACGTTCCGGAATCGGACGGCAACTTCCCACAGTGCTCTGGCATGCGCTTTACCATACACAGCAAGAGCCATACCGTGAGTGACATCGAAATATTGCAGACTGACGGTACCTATGCACCCATTGACATGAACCGTACCTATAGTGTTGCACTGACGGACTACAACCACGATAATGGAGGTTTCTGCGATTGTTTCAAGAAATGTCCAGTCCTCTTTGAAAGTACGCTCCGCTACCATGAGGCATTTGCAGACTATCTGGTCAAAGTGCTTGGCGGCAATACGGGTGAAAGTTACAGGCAGCCACAGGGACGAATACGCATTGTGGAGGACTGAAAAGTTAAGAAAAGTGAAATTCTCCCTTATATATAATGTGTAACGAAAAGTTTTCTCTACTTTTGCACCCCAAATAAAAATTTTAAATGATTAAATATGAAGAATTTGGTAATTGTAGAGTCACCTGCTAAGGCTAAAACCATCGAGAAGTTTCTTGGAAAAGACTTCAAGGTGATGTCGAGCTACGGACATATCCGCGACTTGAAAAAGCGCGAGATGAGTGTAGATGTTGACACGCTGGAACCGGAATATGAGATTCCAGACGAGAAGCAGAAGCTGGTGAAAGAACTGAGGGCTTCAGCGAATAAGGCAGACAAGGTCTGGCTGGCATCCGATGAAGACCGTGAGGGAGAAGCCATCTCCTGGCACCTGTGTGAGGTGTTGGGACTTGATGAAGAGAAGACAAGCCGTATCGTATTTCATGAGATAACGAAGCCCGCCATTCTGGAAGCTATAGAGCACCCGCGCCGCCTTGACATGAACTTGGTGAATGCGCAGCAAGCTCGTCGTGTGCTTGACCGTCTGGTAGGTTTCAAGCTGTCACCAGTCCTGTGGCGTAAGGTTAAGCCGTCCCTGTCGGCAGGTCGTGTACAGAGCGTTGCCGTCAGGTTGATCGTGGAGCGTGAACGTGAAATACAAGGTTTTACGACAGAGTCCTATTACAATGTGAGCGCCATCTTTGCCGTCGTCAATGACGATGATTCGCAGTCGGAGGTGAAGGCTGTGCTCGACAAGCGCTTCAAGACTCACGAAGAAGCTCTTGCATTCTTGGAGGCCTGCAGAGAAGCTACGTTCAAAGTTGACAATATCGTGCAGAAGCCCGTAAAACGTGCTCCTGCACCCCCCTTCACTACCTCTACCCTGCAACAGGAGGCTGCCCGCAAGCTGGGCTTTACGGTAAGCCAGACCATGATGGTGGCTCAGCGACTCTATGAAAGTGGACGTATCACTTATATGCGTACAGACTCTGTCAACCTGTCGAAGCTCTGTCTGAATGCCAGCAAGGAGGTCATCGCCAATCTGTATGGAAAAGAATATAGCAAGGTGCGTCAGTATCATACCAGTGTGAAGGGTGCCCAAGAGGCTCACGAAGCAATACGTCCCACCTATATGGATATGATGGAGATCGAGGGTACTGTTCAGGAGAAACGTCTGTATGAGTTGATCTGGAAACGTACGGCTGCCAGTCAAATGGCTGATGCCGAGATGGAGAAGACAACGGTTGAAATTTCCATCCACAACACGCAACAGGAAAATATGCTGTTCATTGCCCAAGGTGAGGTGGTGAAGTTCGACGGTTTCCTGAAGGTCTATCGTGAATCGAACGATGAGGAGGAGTTGCACGACGAGGAAAACAGTCATATCCTGCCACCGCTGAAGAAAGGCGAACAGCTGTTGCGCCGTGAGATTACCGCAACCGAACGTTTTAGCCAGGGTCCGCTTCGCTATACAGAAGCCTCACTGGTTCATAAGCTGGAGGAGCTGGGTATCGGTCGTCCTTCAACTTATGCGCCCACGATTTCCACCATCCAGCAACGTGAGTACGTTCAGAAAGGTGATAAGAAAGGTGATGAGCGTACTTATACCATCGACACGCTGAAAGGCAAGCAGATTACCCAGAAGCTGCGTAAGGAATTAGCAGGCTCGGAAAAAGGAAAGCTGCTGCCCACAGATATCGGTATGGTAGTCAATGACTTTCTGATGGAGTATTTCCCCGGTATCATGGACTATCACTTTACAGCCAAGGTGGAGCAAGACTTCGACAAGATTGCCGAAGGCAAGGAGAAGTGGAACGAGATGATGGTTCATTTTTACAAGGACTTTGAGCCTACCGTAGAGAAGACACTGAGCACCCGTCAGGAGCACAAGGCTGGTGAGCGCCAGCTGGGTATTGATCCCAAGAGCGGTCGCCCAGTCTTTGTAAAGATTGGCCGTTTCGGTCCGATGGCACAGATCGGTACGCCTGAGGATAGTCAGAAACCTCAGTTTGCGCAGATACCCAAGGACAAGAGCATGGAGTCCATCTCTCTGGAAGAAGTGCTGGAATTGTTCAAACTGCCTCGTGAGGTCGGTACCTATGAGGGACATCCGGTGATGATTGGTGCAGGACGCTTTGGTCCATATGTCCAGCATAAGGGTAAGTATGCCTCTTTGCCCAAAGGTGCAGATCCGTTGTCGTTCAGTCTGGACGATGCAATAGAACTCATTGGCCAGAAGCGTGATGAAGAGTCGCAGCGTCATTTGAAGACCTTCGAGGAGGATCCGAAGCTTGAAGTGCTCAAAGGCCGTTATGGTCCCTACATTGCTTACGATGGCAAGAACTTCCGTCTGCCAAAGAGTATGCACGAGCGTGCTGCCGAGCTGACATACGAGGAATGCATGAAGGTTGTCAACGCTGCCCCCGCTAAGAAATCGTAAATCGAAAATCGTAAATGATCAGGATTATCCTCATTGGCTACATGGGTTCTGGAAAGACCACAGTAGGCAAGGCACTGGCCAAAGACCTGGGGCTGCAATTTTATGACCTTGACTGGTATATCGAAAGCCGTCGTCGAAAGACGGTGCCGGAGCTGTTTGCCGAACGCGGTGAGGAGGGATTCCGCGAGATTGAACGTAACATGTTACACGAGGTGGCAGAGTTTGAGGATATCGTCCTCAGCTGTGGCGGTGGAACGCCCTGCTTCTTCGACAACATGGACTACCTGAATGGTCAGGGCGATGTTATCTGGCTCAAGGCAGATGCTGAAGTGCTCTACCGTCATCTGCTGATGGGTAAGACGGAGCGTCCATTGCTGAAAGGGAAGTCGCCCGAGGAGCTTATCACATTCATTAGGGAACAGCTTGAGAAACGCGAACCTTTCTATTCGAAGGCAAAATACGCGCTTGATGTCAACCTGATGGATACCTACGAAAAAATCAATATTTCAGTAACCAAAGCAAGAGAACTGCTGCAGCTATGAAGAAATGGACTATCGAAGACTCTGAAGAGCTTTACAACATCAATGGCTGGGGTACCAGCTATTTCGGCATTAACAGCAAGGGAAACGTCTATGTGACACCTTGCAAGGATGGCACCCAAATAGACATCCGTGAGGTGATGGACGAGTTGTCTCTGCGTGATGTGCAGTCGCCTGTGCTGCTACGATTTCCTGACATTCTTGACAACCGCATTGAGAAAACGTGGAGTTGCTTTAAGAAGGCCAGTAAAGAGTATGAGTACAAAGGAGAGAACTATGTGGTCTATCCCATCAAGGTGAACCAGATGCAGCCTGTGGTCGAAGAGATTATTTCACATGGCAGGAAGTTCAATCTGGGACTGGAGGCTGGCTCAAAGCCTGAGTTGCATGCCGTCATTGCTATGCAGTGCCAGAGCGACAGTATCATCATCTGCAACGGTTACAAGGACTTGAGCTATATTGAACTGGCTCTATTAGCCCAGAAGATGGGCAAGCAGATATTCATTGTTGTGGAGAAGATGAACGAGTTGGAACTGATTGCCAAGGTTGCCAAGAAACTCAACGTACGTCCCAACATCGGCATCCGCATCAAACTGGCCAGCAGCGGTAGTGGCAAGTGGGAAGAGAGCGGCGGAGACTCGTCAAAGTTCGGTCTGACCAGTGCCCAGCTGTTGGAAGCACTCGAGATGCTCGACAAAAAGGATATGCGCGACTGTCTGCGACTCATCCATTTCCACATTGGTAGCCAGATTACGAAGATACGTCGCATTCAGACCGCCCTGCGCGAAGCCTCGCAGTTCTATATCCAACTGCACAAGATGGGGTATAACGTTGACTTCGTGGACTGCGGCGGTGGACTGGGTGTTGACTATGATGGTACACGATCCCCGTCGAGTGAGAGTTCTGTTAATTACAGCATTCAGGAGTATGTCAACGACTGTATCTATACGTTTGTTGAGGCAGCCAACAAGAACGACCTGCCACATCCGAATATCATCACGGAGAGCGGACGTTCGCTGGCAGCACACCACTCCGTCCTCGTTATCGATGTGCTGGAGACAGCGTCCCTGCCCGAGATGCCAGAGGAGTTTGAACCGGATCCGGACAGTCATCAGCTGGTAAAAGACCTGTATGACATCTGGGATAACCTGTCACCCCGTAACATCCTGGAAGACTGGCACGATGCAGAACAGATACGCGAAGAGGTGCTGAATCTGTTTGCACATGGCATTGTCGATCTGAAGACAAGAGCAGAGATAGAAGCTATGTACTGGAGTGTGTGTCATGAGATAAATGCCTTGGCCAAGAACCTCAAACATGTACCAGAGGAGCTGATGAACATCGATAAGCTGTTAGCTGACAAGTACTTCTGTAACTTCTCGCTGTTCCAGAGTCTCAGTGACTCATGGGCGATTGACCAGCTGTTCCCCATCATGCCTGTACAACGGCTTAACGAACGTCCTACCCGTAATGCTACATTGCAGGACATCACCTGTGACTCGGACGGCAAGATAGCGAACTTTGTTACGAACCGACACAACTCGCATTCGCTGCCCGTTCATCCCCTACGTAAGAATGAACCTTATTATTTGGGTGTATTCCTCGTAGGTGCCTATCAGGAGATTCTGGGTGACATGCATAACCTGTTTGGTGATACGACGGCTGTACATATTTCTGTCAAAGACGGCAACTATCATATTGACCAGATCATAGACGGCGAAACGGTTGCCGAAGTGCTGGAATACGTGCAGTATGAGCCCAAGAAGCTTGTCCGCCAGCTGGAAATATGGGTTGCCAAGAGCGTTAAACAGGGTAAGATTACCCTCGAAGAGGGAAAAGAGTTCCTCTCAAACTATCGCAGCGGTCTCTATGGATACACCTATTTAGAGTAAAAAGTAAAGAATTTGCTATCTTATAACATGAAAGAAAAGCTAACCATAATCAAGGTGGGTGGAGCTGTAGTTGAGGATGAACTACAGCTCTCTCAGTTATTACGCGACTTCAGTGCCATCGAAGGACACAAGGTTCTTGTGCATGGTGGCGGTCGTAAAGCCACGAAGATGGCCGAGCGTTTAGGAATTGAGACGAAGATGGTGAACGGACGGCGTATCACTGATGCCGAAATGCTCGAAGTAGTGACTATGGTCTATGGCGGACTGGTCAACAAGAACCTTGTTGCACGACTGCAAGCCAATGGTGTCAATGCACTGGGACTGACAGGTGCCGATGGTGATGCCATACGCAGTCACCGCCGCCCTCCCCTCGTCATCGACGGTTCATCCGTCGATTATGGTTTTGTCGGCGATGTGGACTATGGTAATGGGGATATGCTTAACCGCCTCATTGAGGCAGGCATCACCCCCGTGATGGCTCCACTGACGCATGACGGCGAAGGTCATATTCTCAACACTAATGCCGACACGATTGCCTCTGAAACTGCCAAGGCCCTGGCTCCCTACTATGATGTGACACTCATCTTCTCGTTTGAGAAAAAAGGGGTCTTGAGCAATTCCGATGACGAGGAGAGTGTCATCCCACGCATTACTCGTGAGGATTTCGAACGCTATAAGGCCGATGGTACTGTCTCTGGCGGCATGTTACCTAAGATAGAGAATGCCTTGGCTGCAGTAGATGCAGGCGTCTGTCGTGTTATTATCACACATGCTACCGCAATTGACGGACTTCACGGAACGGTGATTGAAGAATTGAAAAATTGAAGAATAAGAAAGTCTGATGACAAGGAGTTTCCAAACCGACGTGCTGCCGCTGAAGAACGAGCTCTTCAGGCTGGCACTCCGCATTACCATGAACCGTGCGGAGGCAGAGGATGTGGTGCAGGAAACAATGATTAAGGTATGGAACCGACGTGACGAGTGGGAACAGATAGAATCCATGGAGGCGTTCTGCCTCACTATCTGTAGGAATCTCTCGCTTGACAAGTTGCGTCGCATGGACAATCAGACGGAGACACTCGAGGCTGGTCATGACCCTTGGGACAGTAGCTACGGTTCAAACCCTGAAGAACAGGTCATGCAGCGCGACAGGGTGATGATTGTCAGGCAACTTATCAGCCAACTGCCAGAGAAGCAGCGTAGTTGTATGCAATTGCGCGACATTGAAGGCAAGACCTATAAAGACATTGCCAACATCATGAACATTAGCGAGGAACAGGTGAAAATCAACATCTTCCGAGCCCGTCAGACCATTAAAGAACAATTCCGGAAAACAGAAAAATATGAGAGAACATAAAAAAGTAGCAGTTTGCTGTAACTTTCTTTTGTGACAAACGTCATTGTTTATAGAGAACCCTTAAAATACGGTTATGGATTATAAGTACATCGAACAGCTCTTGGAACGCTACTTCGCAGTAGAGACTACCCTCGAAGAAGAGGAAATACTGCGAGCTTTCTTCAGTCAGAAGGAGATTCCTGCTGGCATGGAGAAATACCGCGACCTGTTTGCTTTTCAGCTGACAGAACGCCAGGAGGCACCTCTGGGCGATGACTTTGACCGTCGTATTCTGTCTATGGTAGCTGACGTCCAGCCCGTTAAGGCTCGTGAAATCAGTCTGAGTCAGCGTCTGATGCCGCTCTTCAAGGCTGCTGCCGTTGTTGCTATCTTCCTCACACTGGGACAGGCTGCGCAGACACCATGGGATGCCAGCTGGAACAATCAGGGCACAGAATATGTCGTGGGTTATCAGCAACAGGTTGATACAATCAATGTCACGCCTATTCAGGCCGAGAACATCAGCGACATACCTGTGGATAGTGTAAAGGTCATACCTGAATCACTGCCCAAAGACTAAAATACAACATGTAATTTCTATGCTTTCTCTATAAATAATCATGTTTAGTAAAACACAAAAGAAACTGTGAAGTTTCAATTCTCTCAAATTTTTCATAACATACTAACGTAGAAGTAAAGCCATCGTCGAAACGTCGGCGATGGCTTCTTCGTTTTATCCGGAAGACATTGAGAGAGGCTTCTTTATTCGTCACTAAATTAAAAAATGTTTCAAAGTACATGAATTGTCAGTTTTTTTTCTTACTTTTGCATACTCAATTGACACGTCGTGAAGAAGTTAACACTGTATCTATGGTTATTTATAGTCCTGCTACTGGAAGGTGGGATGCTGGTGTCATGTGCCAACGATGACGAAGAAGAGCGACAACAGCCTGAAACAGAGCACTCTGAAGCAACGAGGGCGTTGATGCGTATCTGTGAGGAAAATCAGGAAGTGAGGTCCTTACTGGAACATGCTATCGCACAGGCTGCCGCCATCAACCCAGACCGCAACTACAATCCGGCGCAGACACTGACGGAGTTTTATGACTTCATTGACTGGAATGTACGTCATTTGCCGTGGGACGTGATGATACATCCGGCTCCCAATGATTATGGGCGCTCCCTCTATGGACGTACTGATCAAGGCGTTGGTTATTTCTGGTTTATAGTTGATCAGCCGCTTGAAGAACTGCGCGACTGTGGATTCTTCTATCCTACTGTGGAGTTTGTAGAGCCTTTTTCCACATGGCTATCTACCTATAGCAACACTTGGGGTGATTGGCTGGACACGGAAGAAAGTTGGAACGATACCTACTACGCGATGGTGGCTAACGACGAAGACTGGGGATTGACGAAAGGCTGGTATGGCCAAGGCAACCAGTGGCGTACGTTCAATGAGTTCTTTGCCCGCAGGCTGGCCTCTCCCGACATGCGTCCCATTGCCGATGTGGAGGTGGTGGCACCAGTGGATTCATGGCCAAAGAAGACTTGGAAGATTGACGACAACAACCAGCTGGTATATGATGACTTGCAGATCAAGACCGCTAAGATATCAGATATCGCCCAGCTCATCGGGCGTGACTCGCGATACTGCGAGGCCTTTGCCGGTGGTACTCTTACCCACACGTTTCTGGATGTAAACTGTTACCACCGCTATCACGCTCCTGTTGATGGTGTTTTACGTGAGTTACGTACCATTCCGGGCGTATCAGCAGGAGGTGGCTACACACTGTGGGACAATGAGCAGAAGCTCTATTATTATGTCAACGACGTGGGTTTCCAGATGGTGGAGACACGTTCATGTGCTATTATCGAAACGGCTGACTATGGTCTGGTAGCCATGTTACCTGTCGGCATGTCGCAGATATGCAGTGTCAACTGGGTTCCTGAACTCACCGTAGGACAGTCGTTGAAGCGGGGTGACGAGATGGGTTACTTCATGTTTGGAGGCTCTGATATCGTATTGTTGTTTCAGCGGGGAGTAGAGGTTGAACTCCTACACGACGGCAACCTGTTGCTGATGGGTGAAGGATATGCGAGACTGACAGTAAAGAACTGAAAGAAAAGGACGAAAAATGTGCCTGAATAAATATCTGTTTAAAATAAGCGGCTCGGTAGCAACACGTACTACAATTGTCGTGTTGATACTGACATCGGTCATTGTGCTGATTTCTGGTATCTGGCAAGCAGTACATGTACGTGATATTGTGGCTTCTGAAATGGACAGATCGGCAAAAAACTCTATACAGTCAGCCATCAAGGTCATTGAAAATCGCGTAACATGTATAGAGACGGCTGTAGAAACGGCAGCATCGTATGCCAATATGTTCGCGACAAGCGAGTCGTCGAACTATCGGCTGCTGGAGCGTCTGATTGTTGCCAACAAGGATATCTCGGCTGTAACGCTGATGTACCGGGCCGATTATTTCCCTTCAAAGGGCCGATATTATGCGCCTACTATCACCCGTCATCCCGTCAGTGGCAAATTGGAAGAGGACGAGATTGGTGGTCCTGAATATGACTTCTGCTATTTGGAGACAGACAGCAACTGGGTCTATACGACTAAATTGGACAAGGGCTACTGGTGTCTGCCATACGTTGACTCCATCTCAACAAAACGTGCTATGGTCTCTTACTCTGTTCCGCTGCACGATGACAACGACAGCATCTATGCTATCTTGTGCGCAGATGTTGACCTGCATTGGGTGCAGGATATTGTGGAAGAGGCTAAACCCTACAATTATTGTGACTTCATTGTAATGAGCCGTGACTCGCAGTACATCTGTCATCCTAATCCGCAGTGGATACTCGCCAGAAATGTTATCAGCTATGCCAAACAGAAGCAAGACACGGCTTTCCTGAATCTGGCAGATCGGATGCTGCGACGGCAAAGTGGAAACGATACGCTGGAGATGAGTGAAGCGAACGAAGATGGCTTGTCGTTGACAAACCGGACATCCGACCAGATTGCTTTCTTCGCACCAGTCAGTAGTGTGTTGTGGTCCATCTGTTTCCTGATACCTGAGGACGAAATCATGTCGAGTGTGAATAGTCTGACCAGATATATGATGCTTATTATGGTTTTGCTGCAGGTTGTCATAGCCATCGTACTCTATAAGGTCATCCATTTTCAGCTGCGTCCCCTGACAGTTTTGGCAGAGTCAACACGTGATGTGGCACAGGGACATTTCGATGCAAAACTGCCAGCCATCTATAGTAACGACGAAATTGGTCACCTTCGTGACTCGTTCAAGGAGATGCAGGCATCGCTGTCAAAGTATGTGGAGGAGCTGCAGACTACGACGGCACAAAAGGCTTCTATGGAGAACGAGCTGAACATTGCCACAAATATCCAGATGTCGATGTTGCCCAAGGTCTTCCCGCCTTATCCCGACCGCAAAGACATTGACATCTTTGGTTCGCAGACTCCCGCCAAAGCGGTAGGAGGCGATCTCTTCGACTTCTTCATCCGCGACGAGAAACTGTTTTTCTGTATTGGTGACGTATCAGGAAAAGGTGTGCCGGCTGCCTTGGTGATGGCTGTCACATGTACCCGCTTCCGTATCATATCTGCCCAGGAGTCGCACCCCGCACGGATTGTCAAAACCATTAATGACATGATGGCTCCTGATAATGATACCAATATGTTCGTGACGTTATTTGTTGGCGTGCTTGACCTGAAAACAGGCCAACTGTGTTACTCTAACGCAGGACATGATGCTCCGCTACTGTTTAAGTCACTAATCGCTCTTCAGGAGCCAAAGTCCCTGAAGGTTGACCCGAACCTGCCGGTGGGTATCATACCCGACTGGGAGTTTACGGAACAGGAGGAACACATAGAACCACAAGACATACTTTTCTTCTATACGGACGGACTGACAGAGGCAGAAGATGTCAGTTGTGCACAGTTTGGCTTACAGCGTATCATCGATGTCATCAAAGCATCAGTGACCATTAGCCCACAGACCATCATTGAAGAAATGAAGACTGCAGTCCGTCAGTTTGTTGGCGAGGTTGAGCAGAGCGACGACCTGACCATGCTGGCCATAGAATACCGAAACAAAGAATGAAACAGACAGACAAGGACATACATGATAGCCCACTGCCACAGAGCAGCAACGACTATGTACGACGTGTTGCCGAACAGAAATATGAGTTTGGTTTCACGACTGACGTGCATACGGAGATTATCCCGGTCGGATTGAACGAGGATGTCGTGCGGCTGATATCTGAAAAGAAAGGGGAACCGGAGTGGATGCTTGACTTCCGCCTGAAGGCTTTCCGCTACTGGAAGGAACAGACCGAACCGAAGTGGGGACATGTCCACGTCCCCCCCATCGACTATCAAGCCATCAGCTACTACGCCGACCCGACCCCCTCTAAACCTCCCCTCGGGGAGGCTTCAGGTCACTCCCCTTCGGGGGAGACGGAAGGGGGACTTGATCCCAAGCTTGTTGAGACCTTCGACAAGCTGGGCATACCTCTTGAGGAACGTCTGGCACTGAGTGGTAACACCGCCGTTGATGCCATCATGGACTCCGTGAGTGTCAAGACGACGTTTAAGGAAAAACTGCGCGAGAAGGGTGTTATCTTCTGTTCCATCGGTGAGGCAATCAAAGAACATGGTGACTTGGTACGTCAGTATCTTGGCACCGTCGTTCCTTATCGCGACAATTTCTTCGCCGCACTCAATAGTGCTGTGTTTTCTGACGGCTCTTTCGTCTATATCCCCAAGGGAGTGCGCTGTCCGATGGAGCTGAGCAGCTATTTCCGCATCAATGCCCGCAATACGGGACAGTTCGAAAGGACGCTCATCGTGGCCGATGACGACAGCTATGTGTCTTATCTTGAAGGCTGCACGGCACCGATGCGCGACGAGAACCAGCTGCATGCCGCTATCGTGGAGATTATTGTCATGGATCGTGCAGAAGTAAAGTACTCTACCGTTCAGAACTGGTATCCGGGAGATGAAGAAGGCCGGGGCGGTGTGCTCAACCTCGTTACAAAGCGTGGTGACCTGCGTGGCACAGACTCCAAGCTCTCGTGGACGCAGGTAGAGACGGGAAGTGCCATCACATGGAAATACCCTTCCTGCATCCTGCGCGGCGACAATAGCACAGCGGAATTCTATTCCGTCGCCGTTACCAACAACTATCAGGAGGCTGACACAGGAACAAAGATGATCCATATCGGCAAGAACACAAAGAGCACGATTATATCGAAAGGAATCTCTGCCGGACATAGCCAGAATTCCTATCGCGGACTTGTCCGTGCCGCTTCTACGGCCGACAATGCCCGCAACTACTCGTCGTGCGACTCTTTGTTGCTTGGTTCCGACTGCGGTGCGCATACCTTCCCTTATATGGATGTACACAACGATACCGCCATCTTCGAACACGAGGCGACAACCTCAAAGATTTCTGAAGACCAGCTCTTCTACTGTAACCAGCGTGGCATCCCCACCGAACAAGCCGTCGGCCTTATCGTCAACGGCTATGCTAAGGAAGTGCTGCAAAAGCTTCCCATGGAATTTGCTGTCGAGGCGCAGAAATTGCTCTCTGTCTCCCTCGAAGGCACGGTTGGCTAAAATAGTAAATTGTCAAATAGTAAAATATATAAAGGTGTTAGAAGTTAAGAACTTACATGCTCGCATTGGCGAGAAGGAGATACTCAAGGGCATCGACCTGGTAATTAATGACGGTGAGACACATGCCATCATGGGCCCCAACGGCTCCGGCAAGAGTACGCTGAGTGCCGTTCTCGTGGGTAATCCACTCTATGAGGTGACCGAGGGCGAGGCGTATTTCAACGGTAAGAACCTTTTGGATATGAAACCAGAGGACCGCGCACACGAGGGACTCTTCCTTTCGTTCCAGTATCCTGTGGAGATTCCCGGTGTCTCGATGACCAACTTCATGAAGGCTGCCATCAATGAGAAACGTAAATATCAGGGGCTGGAGCCGATGAATGCCGCCGAGTTCCTGAAGCTGCAGCGAGAGAAGCGTAAGATTGTAGAGCTTGATTCAAAGCTCGCCAACCGTAGTGTCAACGAAGGATTCAGCGGTGGTGAGAAGAAGCGCAACGAGATTTTCCAGATGGCGATGCTCGAGCCGAAGCTCGCTATCCTTGACGAGACAGACTCAGGTCTCGATGTCGATGCCATGCGTATTGTGGCAGAGGGCGTGAACAAACTACAGACTCCAGGGACCTCTTGTATCGTCATCACCCACTATGACCGTCTGTTAGAGATGATTCGTCCGCAGTTCGTCCACGTCCTGTACCAGGGCCGTATTGTCAAGACGGGTGGTCCTGAACTCGCCACGCAGATTCAGGAGCACGGCTACGACTGGATTAAGGAAGAAATCGGAGAAGAATAAATAATTAGTAATTAGAAATGAGTAATTAGTAATTATGATTACTTCGAGTAAACAGCAATATATAGATTTGTATAAACAATGTAGGGAGATGATTCGTGAGCATTCGTCAGAGGTGATGAATACCGTTCGCGACGAGGCTTTCAAACGTTTCGCCTCACAGGGCTTTCCCTCCCGGAAAGTGGAGCGTTACAGATATACGGACATCTCAGCGCTCTTCGCACCCAACTATGGCGTGAACCTCAACCGCCTCAACATCCCCGTCGATCCCTATGAAGCTTTCCGTTGTGATGTGCCTAACCTCTCCACGAGTCTTTACTTTGTGGTAAACGATGCCTTCTATACGAATGTACAGCCCCTGGCTCATCTGCCCGAAGGTGTCATCGTGGGTAGTCTCTCTGCCCATGTAGGGGAGACCTGTTGCGGCTTCTACAATCAGTTGGCAGGTCAGGCCAACGATGCCGTAACCGACCTCAACACCATGTTGGCACAGGATGGTCTCTTCGTCTATGTGCCCAGGAACGTCAAGGTCGATCGTGCCATACAGGTCATCAACATCCTCAAGGCTCCCTCCCTTTGGGCGGGGGAAAAGGCCCTCATGGTCAACCGCCGCGTGCTGATTATCCTTGAGGAAGGTTCCGAAATCAAAATGTTGTTCTGCGACCATGCTGCCGACGACCGTAACTTCCTGACTACGCAGGTTATTGAGGCATATGTTGGCAACAATGCTTCGCTCGATCTCTACTGCCTGGAAGAGACGCATGCGAAGAATATCCGGGTTAGCAACGTCTATATTGACCAGCAGCATGATAGCCGGGTAAACCACAATATCATTACCCTCCATAACGGCATCACCCGCAATAAGCTCGACCTCACCCTTTCCGGCGATGGAGCGGAGTGCGCCTGCTATGGCTGCGTGATTGCCGACAAGCAGCAGCATGTCGATAACAACACGCTTATCACCCATCGCGTACCCCATTGCACCTCGAACGAACTATATAAATATGTACTCGACGACAAGGCTACTGGTGCCTTTGCCGGTCGTGTACTGGTAGAACACGGAGCACAGAAGACCATCTCGCAAATGACCAATCAGAACCTGACGGCCACTCGTGAGGCTCGTATGTTCACTCAGCCGATGCTCGAGATCTATGCCGACGACGTGAAGTGTTCGCATGGCTCCACCGTAGGACAACTCAACGATGCGGCCCTCTTCTACATGCAACAGCGAGGCATCTCACAACAGGAAGCCAAGCTCCTCCTGCAGAATGCGTTTATCAACGAGGTCATCGACAAGATGCAACTCGAACCTCTCCGTAACCGTCTGCACTATCTGGTTGAGAAACGCTTCCGTGGCGAACTGAACAAGTGTTCTGGCTGTAAACTCTGCAAATAATCAATGGTCACTATCAAGGGCGGTAGCAAACTCTACACTCTACACTCTACACTCTAAATTCATTATGATGTATAATATAGAAAAGATACGTGCTGATTTCCCAATTCTTGCACGCAAAGTATATGGCCGTCCGCTGGTGTATCTCGACAATGCGGCGACGACGCAGAAACCGCTGTGTGTGCTTGATGCTATGCGTGACGAGTATCTCAACGTAAATGCCAATGTGCATCGTGGGGTGCATTACCTCAGTCAGCAGGCAACCGATCTTCACGAGGCAGCACGTGAGAAGGTACGCCAGTTTATCAATGCTGCCAAGACTGAGGAGATCGTGTTCACACGAGGAACGACGGAAGCTATCAACCTGGTGGCTAGCTCGTTCTGTGAGTCGCAGATGCAACCAGGTGACGAGGTTCTCGTGACAGAGCTGGAGCACCATTCGAATATCGTGCCTTGGCAGTTGCAGGCACAGAAGCGTGGTATCGTCGTCCGCCATATTCCTATCACCGACGACGGTCGCGTATGTTGCGACACCATCGCAATATACCTGACAGAGCGCACCAAGCTCATCAGCGTGGCACACGTCAGCAACGTCCTGGGAACGGTGAATCCTGTCGATGAAATCGTGAGGATTGCTCACGAGCGTGGCATCCCTGTCATGGTCGATGGAGCACAGAGCTCCCCCCATTTCAAAGTTGATGTGCAGGCGATGGACTGTGACTTTTTCGCCTTCAGCGGACATAAGATGTACGGACCGACGGGCGTCGGCGTGCTCTACGGTAAAGAGGACTGGCTTGAGAAGCTGCCGCCGTATCAGGGTGGCGGTGAGATGATTGACAAGGTGACGTGGGAACGTACCACCTTCGAACGCCTGCCGTTCAAGTTTGAGGCCGGCACTCCCGACTATGTTGCGACACATGGTCTCGCCACCGCCATTGACTACCTCAACAGTGTAGGCCTCGATTCCATCGAGGCTCACGAGCAGGAGCTGACCAGCTACTGTATGCAACAGCTGCAGACCATTGAAGGTATGCACATCTACGGTCCATCGCTCCCCAATCATTTGGAGGGGGGCTTAAGGCCCAAAGATGCTGTCATCTCCTTTAACATCTCCTCCCCCCATCGGGGGGACGAGGGGGGCTTCATCCACCACTTAGACATGGGCACTCTACTTGATCGTCTGGGCATCGCCGTTCGCACGGGTCACCACTGTGCGCAGCCGCTCATGGATCGTCTCGGTATCAGCGGCACTGTCCGCGCTTCCTTCGCCCTCTACAATACAAAGGAAGAGATTGATGCGCTCGTTGCTGCCATCCGTCGTGTCTGTCTAATGTTTTAGGAGACCCACCCCCTGCCCCTCCCTGTGAGGGAGTGGAGCAATTACAAAAAAAAACAGAACATGAAGAAAAACATCATCTCGGATGCAGTATCTACTCCCCTCCCTCACAGGGAGGGGTTGGGGGTGGGTCTGCTGCCTGTAGGACTGCTCTCTCATTTCTACGAAGGGAAGATAGAAGCTGGATGCGACGAGGCAGGACGTGGCTGTCTGGCGGGTAGTGTCTATGCGGCGGCGGTCATTCTGCCGCCCGACTATCAGAACGACTTGCTGAACGACTCGAAGCAGCTGTCGGAAAAACGACGCTATGAGTTGCGTGAGATCATCCAGCGTGATGCCGTAGCCTGGGCTGTAGGTGTCGTTACGCCCGATGAAATCGACAGAATCAACATTCTTAACGCTTCTATCCTCGCCATGCACCGTGCCCTCGACCAGCTGACGGTTCGACCAGAAGCCATCATTGTTGATGGCAACCGCTTCAAACCTTGGGGAGAGACCCTATATACTACTATCGTCAAGGGTGACGGCAAATATCTCTCCATTGCTGCTGCTTCGATCCTTGCCAAGACCTACCGTGACGACTACATGAACCAGCTGGCAGAGGAATATCCGCAGTACGACTGGCTTTCAAACAAAGGCTACCCTACGAAGAAGCACCGCGATGCCATCCGCCAGTATGGTGTCACGCCCTATCATCGCCGCTCCTTCAATCTCTTCGGCGACACTCAACTTTCTTTGGACTTTTAAGTACTAAAGAGCTAACACCTAATGTAATGTGTCTCAAACCCCGAGTAAGCGTATCCGCTGTGACACCTTATGGGCTTGTTTTCCAATGGTCAGGCAATAGAGCCAACAGGCATTCTATTATTACTGAATAATATCTTTCCGGATAAAAGTCATGCAGATGATCGTTCTGACTATTTTTGGGCTAATTTGGCTATTATAATAAGTTTTATTCGTATCTTTGCACCGTAATTGTTAATACTAAAAAAGAGGCGTATGAAGATATTTGCAGTGGGCATGAACTATGCCCAACACAATAAAGAGTTAGATGGCACGTTATATAAACCAGAGAAGCCGGTAATCTTCACCAAGGCCGACTCGGCACTGCTGAAGGACCATAAGCCGTTCTTCATCCCTGACTGGTCGGACCGTGTGGATTACGAGACGGAACTGGTGGTCCGCATCTGCCGTCTGGGTAAGAGCATACCGCAGCGCTTCGCCTACCGCTACTACGATGCGATGACCGTAGGCATAGACTTCACGGCACGCGACTGGCAGCAAGAGGCCCGACAGAAGGGGTTGCCCTGGGATATCTGCAAGGGCTTTGACGGCTCGGCTGTCATCGGCGAGTGGTTGTCGTTCCCTTCAAGACCCCTCTCTAGCTCCCCCGAGGGGGAGAAACGACAGGAGACGGGCATCCGCTTCCATTTGGACATCAACGGAAAGACGGTACAGGAGGGTTGTACGAAGGACATGCTGTACAGCATCGATGAACTGGTGAGCTATATCTCACAGTTCTTCACGCTGAAGACGGGCGACCTGCTCTTTACTGGTACGCCGGTGGGGGTGGGACCGGTTCACATTGACGACCACCTGGAAGGGTGGCTCGAAGACCGTAAGGTATTGGATTTCCATGCACGCTAAGCGAGAATGAGAGATTGAGAGATTAAGAAAATGAGGAAATGAGACATTGAGGAAATGAGACATTTTATTCATGAGATAATGAGAGAATTAGGTTGGCGCCGAATAGTAATGACGTCAGTCTTCATCTCTCATTTTCTCATTTTCTCATTCTCTCAGTCTCAGTCCCAATCTTTTTTCAATCTGACTGCACAGCAGGTCAGGGTGGATACGTTGCTGCCCGTGTTCACGCATGCCTTCCCACTGGGACCCCATTATGCCGACAGCACCTACACGGTGTGTATCGAATATCCGGAGTTTATCCCAATGTCGGCAGACGATATAAAAAGATATGAGAAGCTCTGCAGCACCAAGCCGTCGGAACTGCCGGTTATCACCCAGCAGGTCAGCGTCTCGCGCAAGAAGGCCCGCCTCGAGGTGTCGCTGGTTCCCATCGTCTTCAGGGACGACCAGTACCAGAAACTGGTGAGCTTCCAGCTTTCATGTGTAAGGACAGCGGACGTCGGATTCCAAAGGAGAGGCACAAATGTCCGACGTCAGCGTAATGACGCCCCCTCGGGGGTCGTAGGAGGGGCAAACTCCTCCCTCCTCGCCACTGGCAAGTGGGTGAAGATTCGTGTGCCATCCACTGGTGTCTATCAGCTGACGGACGACCTGATACGTAGTGCAGGGTTCTCTAATATAGATAATGTACGCGTATATGGCTACGGCGGTGCCATGCAGCCCGAAAAGCTGATGGCGGCCTACATTGAGGCTACCGACGACCTGCAACAGGTGGCGGTATGCACGACGGGCGGACGACGGCTGTTCTGGGCACAGGGACCGGTGTCGTGGGACAATGGTAACCGCATACGTAACCCTTACTCCCAGTATGGCTACTACTTCCTGACCGAGAGCAGCGAAGACGCGCTGACGGAGAGTGAGCAGGAGCTGCTGAACCACTACGTTACCTCGGGCGAGGGAGCCAACAGGCTCTACGAGGTGGATGACTTCGCATGGTTCCACGGCGGGCGTAACCTCTACGACGCAAAGTCCTTTACCGTAGGACAAACACACGACTACACCATCGCATCACCTGACGGAGTCGCCAACGGAACGATCACCATCGTGCTGACTGCCTACGACGGAAGTCAATACTCGACGGCGACAGTCAGCCTGAACGGAACGGAGCTGGGAACCATGAGCATTGCTCCCTGCACGACATACATCCACGCCAACCAGACGAAGAGCACCTTTACCGTCAGCAACCTCGCTGCCACGAATACCGTGAGCATCAGGCAGAACAGCGGCGGCACGATGGCGCTGGACTATATTGTTGTACACGCTACCGACACCCCAGCGGCTCCCAGTCTGCAGCAGGTGACCGTCGGCACGCCGGAGCTGGTGGGCAGCGTAGCCAACCAGAACCTGCACGGGGATGCTGCGGCCGATATGGTCATCGTCATTCCCGCCTCACGTAAGCTACAGACACAGGCCGAGCGACTGAAGGCCTACCACGAGCAGAAGGACAGCCTGAGGGTACGCATCGTTACCTCTGACGAGCTGTATAATGAGTTCTCCAGCGGAACGCCAGACGCCAATGCCTGCAGGCGATACCTGCGTATGCTTTACGAACGGGCACAGACAGAGAGTGACATGCCGTCGTTCCTGCTGCTCTTCGGTGACGGAGCCTGGGACAACCGCATGCTGTCGAGCAACTGGAAGAACTATAACCCCGACGATTTCCTGCTCTGCTACGAGAGTGAAAACTCGTTCAGCGCCACCGACTGCTACGTTACCGACGACTATTTCTGTCTGATGGATGACGGCGAGGGTTCCAGTCTGCTGACCAGCGACTGCGCCGATGTTGCCGTAGGACGATTCCCCGTGCGCTCGGAAGCCGAGGCAAAGATTATGGTTGACAAGGTGATCAGTTACTCCGACAATACCTATGCCGGCTCCTGGCAGAACGAGATATGCGTGATGGGTGACGACGGCAACAACAACCTGCACATGCAGGATGCCGACAGCGTGGCACGACTGGTGGAGCGCATGCATCCGGAATACAACGTCAAACGTATCATGTGGGATGCCTATCCACGTGTGTCGTCATCGACAGGCAACAGCTATCCTGACGTGACACGACTCATCACCCAGCAGATGCAGAGTGGGGCACTCATCATGAACTACAGCGGTCACGGAGGCCCCTACGGACTGTCACACGAACTGGTGGTACAGCTGAAAGAGTTCAGGGAGAACACGACCAACCACCTGCCACTGTGGATGACTGCCTCGTGCGACATCATGCCCTTCGACGGACAGGAAGAGAACATCGGTGAGACGGCCCTGATGAACAAACGCGGCGGGGCAGTGGCATTCTATGGTACTACTAGAACGGTCTATTCCTCGTACAACCGCGTGATGAACATCGCCTTCATGGAGCATGTGCTGGAGGGCATACCCATAGGCGAGGCTGTGCGACTGGCCAAGAACTCGCTCATCACCACGGCGAAGGACCATACCGCCAACAAGCTGCAATATACACTGCTGGGAGATCCCGCACTGCGCCTGGCCTATCCGACGCTGTCGGCCGTCGTTGACGACATCAACGGTGCCAGCGTCAGCGAGACACAGCCGTTGGTGCTGAGAGCCGGTACAACGGTCACCGTCAGGGGACACATAGCCAGCGGCGGACAAATGCAGACCGGCTATTATGGTCAGGTGACGGCTACCGTGCGTGATGCCAAGGAGACCATCACCTGTCTGCTGAACAATACTACCAGTGAGGGAGCTGACGAGCCGTTTGTCTATCAGGACCGCACGAAGGTGCTCTTCCAGGGCAGCGACAGCGTACAGGCAGGACGCTTTGCCTTCCGATTCACCGTGCCGCGTGACATCAGCTACAGTGACGGAACGGGACTTATCAACCTGTATGCCACCGACGACAGCCGTACTGCCATTGCCAACGGCGTCAACGGACATTTCGTGTTGGGCGGCTCATCGGCAGCACAGACCGACTCCATAGGTCCGGAGGTGTTCTGCTATCTGAATTCAGAGACCTTCACCAATGGTGACAAGGTGAACCTGACGCCCTACTTCGTGGCACTCATCAGTGACGACAGCGGCATCAACGCCACAGGAAACGGCATTGGCCACGACATACAGCTGGTCATTGACGGACAGACGTCGCAGACCTATGTACTCAACGACTATTTCACCAACGACTTTGGCAGCTATACCAGCGGAATGGTGGGTTTCAGCATTCCCACGCTGACCGCAGGACGCCACAAGCTGCAGTTCAGGGTGTGGGACACCCAGAACAACTCCACCACCAAGGAGCTGAGCTTCGTCGTCGTTGAGTCGCTGGAACCTGTCTTCTTCGATGTGGAGTGTACACGTAACCCGGCAGAGACCAACACCTCGTTCCGTATCATCCACGACCGTACAGGCAGCGAGATGGACATCATCCTCGATGTCTTTGATATGGCTGGCCGACATCTCTGGCAACATTCGGAAAGCGGAGTGCCCACCGACAACACCTATCTGATAGACTGGGACCTCACCGCAGGCAGCGGCAGCCGCATCTCGACGGGTGTCTATCTCTATCGGGTTCGCATTAGCAGCGACGGCTCCAGCTATGCCTCGAAGGCCAAGAAGATCATCATCGTGAGCAGGAAGTGATGAAAGAAGGAAAGAATGAAAGATTGAAAAAATAAAAGAATAAAAAGGAATATGAAGCAACAAAGTATGATAAACAAGGCGAAGGCAGCGGTAAAATGGTTTTTACCTTTTTACCTTTTTACCTTTTTACCTTTGGTAGCGGTTGCACAGGACAAGGTCAGCGAGTTCAATGCGGTAGAACATGCCGTCATATCACAGACCATTGCCCCCGACGCCCGATCGGCTGGTCTGGGTGATGTGGGTGCTGCTACCGAGCCAGATGTGAACTCACAGTACTGGAACCCTGCCAAGTACCCGTTCTGCATCAGCCGTGCAGGTATATCGCTCAACTACACCCCGTGGTTGCGCCAGTTGGTCAGCGACATCGACCTGGCATACGTGGCAGGCTATTACCGCATTGGCGACTATTCGTCAGTCAGCGGTTCCATACGCTATTTCTCGTTAGGTGAGGTGATGACCTCACTGGATGAGAACGCCATGACCGTTAAACCCTACGAGCTGTCGGCAGACGTTGCCTACTCGCTGATGCTCAGCGAGAACTTCTCGCTGGCAGCAGGTATCCGTTGGATATACAGCGACCTGCGCTATGACTATACGGAGGATGCGTCGCCTGCTTCGGCCTTTGCTGCCGACCTCGCCATGTACTATAACAAGTACTTTATTATGAGTGAGCGCGAGTGTCAGCTGGGTCTGGGTCTGAACTTCAGCAATATAGGTAGTAAGATTTCGTACTTCGGTGACGACCGCTCGCAGTTCCTGCCTGCCAACATGCGTCTGGGTGCCTCGCTTATGGTGCCTGTCGATGAGTATAACCGTTTCACCATTGCTGCCGATGCCAACAAGCTGTTAGTACCCACTGTACCCAAGCAGCTTGACGGTGAGGACAACGCCACCTATCAGCAGCGTGTCATCGAGGAATATAGCGATGTGGGTTCCATCAGCGGAATCTTCAAGAGCTTTACCGATGCTCCCGGCGGCTTCAAGGAGGAACTGCAGGAGATTCAGTGGAGCGTCGGTGCAGAATATGTGTATCACGACCAGTTCTCGCTGCGTGCCGGCTATCACCACGAATCTGAGAACAAAGGTAACCGCAAGTACTTCACCGTAGGCGGTGGCTTCCGCATGAATGTCTTCTCGCTCGACGTGGGTTACGTCATTTCTACTGCCAAGAGCAATCCGCTCGACCAGACGCTGCGCTTCTCGCTGGCATTTGATATGGACGGCATCAAGGACCTGTTTAAATAGATGAGTGTTGAGAGTTTAGAGATTAGGGTTGAGAGATATGACGAGGGTTGGTATGGGTTATGATGTCCACCGGTTAGTTCCTGATAGGGAACTGTGGATAGGAGGCATCAAGATAGACTATGAGTTGGGTTTGCTGGGTCACAGCGATGCCGACGTGTTGATACATGCTATTTGCGATGCGATATTAGGTGCTGCCAATATGCGTGACATAGGTTATCACTGGCCAGACACCAGCGACGACACGCTGGGTATGGACAGCAAGGTGATACTCAAGAGAACCATTGAACTGATTGCCACAAAAGGCTACCGACTGGTGAATATCGATGCGACGATATGTGCCGAACGGCCGAAGATGAACCCGCACATACCTCAGATGCAGCAGTGTATGGCAGAGGTCATCGGCTGCGACCCCGACCGTATCTCCATCAAAGCCACAACAACAGAGCGTCTGGGATTCACCGGACGCATGGAAGGTATTTCAGCCTATGCTGTTGCGCTCATTGAGTTACAACCTGCTACCGCCTGAATTCTTGCTATTGCGATAGCTGTTCGAGCCGGTCAGCCCATATTCGCGTTTCTTGGCTGCTATCTTCGAGGCGCCTTCTATCTGTTCCACCTCAATACGAGCACAATTGTCGCTTGACAGACTGGGAGAAACAACAAACGAATTGTCACCGCTGATGATGTAGATGTCATCAACCCAATTGGGAAGACTGGCATTATAGGCCAGAATGATTACATGGTCTTCCATAATCTCCGTCTTCAGGTCATAGTGGCAGCGCTTGTCGTTTCCTAAAGACATCGCCTCTCCACCTTCTGCATTGATGACCAGAAGCACTTTGTAGGACGTGTTACTTGAATAAGTACACTCCAGCACCATCTCCTGTGCAAGGGCACAGACGGCTGACAGACAGGTAAAAAAAGTAAGAAACAGGAATCTTTTCATATTGTTCATTCATTATTTGGTGTTTGCAACTCTTTTCCTTTCTGTTGCAAAAGTACAAAATAATTTCCAATCCACTACGCATAATTGCAAAAAAAATGCCACTACTCATCAACGAGCAGTGACATTCAAGCCTATGTTTAACTAAAAATCCTATTTTCGAACAAATGGCCTTTCGGCCAGGCCTTTGTCGTTTCCGACTCAGGAATATCAATAACTAATACTAACTTTCATTAGAAAAGAAAGTTATGGGAGCCTCACGGCGACCACTGTTATCCTAAC
>CAJOQT010000048.1 GCA_905236875.1 uncultured Prevotella sp.
AACTCCTGAACTCCCTGTAACTCCTGAACTCCTATAGACCGACCTTTGGTCGCTTGCCTGGGCAAGAACTTAGGGGGCAAAGAATGATTGAGTTTCTTCAGCAGCCAGTCGTAGATACTGCTCTCCTCGTGGTGCTGTGCCTCGGTGAAGGTCATGCTCTCTTCCTTGGGTTCACCGTGCTGGTCGGGGAAGATAATCATGAGGTTCTTGCCGGAGAAGTGCTGCATCAGCTCGTTGGGCAGCCGGTCCATAGCATTCTTGTATGAGATGGTGCCACGACGGGCGGTGACAATCACGAACATGTGGTCGTCGCGGATGTTCTCTGCCAGTCTCGGCATCTCGTTCCAGTGCGACATCGGTGTGTATTCGCTCCTGACGTTCGGGTGGCGGTTATTCACATATTCACGGATGAGTACAAGGCTCTCCTGCCGACCGTGGAACTGAATGCGGCAGTCGAGGTTGCCCGCCATACGGCAGAGCCGTTCGAGCCAGCGGTGGAAGCCAGGCTCAAACTCACATCTGGAGGGCACGCACACCTGAATACGGCGCAGCGTAGGCAACGGCTGGACAAAGCGTGTCAGGACAATCTGGCGGTTCAGTCCGTTATACAGACTCTGAATGAACTCTCCCCAGAACTTCGGGTTGACGTCGGTATGTACGTGCATGCCCATGATGATGTCGGACGCACCGAACTCACGGAAGGCATGCTTGATGCCGTTGGCGATGTTGGTAGCCAGACGAACCTGTGTGCGAACCGGCACTTCACTGGCACTGGCCTGCTGCTGCAGGCGTTCCAGCAGCCGCAGTCCTTGTTCGCGGTGGGCGTTGGACAGCTGGTCGTCATAGACCACATTCAGTGCAATCAGCTCGCTGTCGCGCTTTGGACGACGCATCATGATAGCCAGTTCGAGCAGCTGGGGCGCAATCTCAGGATACTTGACGCAGAGCAGGATCTTCTCGTCATCATTCCGTTGTATGTCGGTTGTCAGGTGTGACTTCTCGCGCAGGGTAATCTGTTTCGAGGCATGTTCCGTCATCAGTGAGCTGATAATACAGGTGACGAGAATCATGATGACGACACCATTCAGCATGTCGTCAGTGACAAGGTATTGTCCGGGAGCCACTTCAAGTCGCATACCAACCATCACCATTGCGATGGCACCGGCGGCGTGGGCGCTGGTCAGGCCGAACATCATGTTGCCTTCGGCCTTCGGCAACCGGAACAACAGGCTGGACAGGTAGGCCGCTACAGCCTTGCCAAAGGTGCCGAAGAACGCGATAAGTGTCACAATCCACAGCATCTGCGTGCTTTGGAAAAGCGTGCGGACATTGATAAGCATGCCTACACCGATGAGGAAGTAGGGAATGAACAGGGCATTGCCGATAAACTCTATACGGTTCATCAGCGGTGAGACATGGGGGATATACCTGTTTAATATAAGTCCGGAGAAGAATGCGCCGAAGATAGCCTCCAGTCCGATGACCTCGGTAAGTGCTGCCGACAGGAACATCACGGAGAGCACGAAGATGAACTGCATGACGGCATCGGAGTAGCGTCGCAGGAAGTAGCGCGTCAGTCGGGGGATAATAAGAAAGCTTCCTGCACAATACAGGGCCAGTTTCACGACGAACAGCAGCCAGAACAGGACAGCCCCCGAGTGGACTTCCATAGCTGACGTGTCGTCCCCCGAGGACGAAAGGGGAGCTTGTGCCGCCAGTGCCGCCAGCATGATCAGTGCCATGAAGAGGGAAATCATCGACGAGCCGACGCTCAGTGTAACGCTAGAGTTACGCTGCAGACCGTAGCGCACGACGATGGGGTAGGCGATGAGCGTGTTTGATGCCATGATACAACCCAGCAGGAACGATGCCGTAGTGCTGTAGTCCAGCAGCCATATCGCCATGAAGTAAGTCATGATGAGTGGGACGAAGCAGGTGAGCAGTCCGAAGACAATAAAGCGTTTCGAGTTCTGCTTCACGCCCTTGATGTCCATTTCCAGTCCTGCAAGGAACATGATATAGCATAATCCTACGCGTCCAAAGAGCTCAAAGGAGTTGTCACGCTCCAGGATATTCAGTCCGTACTTGCCCACCAGCACACCTGCCAGCACCATGCCGATGATGTGCGGGATGCGTAGCTTGCCCATGATGATAGGGGCAAACAGAATGATACAAAGTACGACAAAGAATATCAGTGTCGGGTTGGATACAGGAAACATGTCTTAACCTCCTTTGGTGACAGGATGATAGGAATAGTTCATTATTTCTTTGCAAAAGTACAACTTTTTTATGAAATGGCTGAATGTTTCAAACTTTTTTATTACCTTTGCGGGCAAAAAATTAGCATGTTTAATCTGGGTTGGTGGTTGTCCGTACCTTGAAAAGGGTGATTGTGCAGATCCCCAACTCCCTAACTGAAGGGGCATAAAAAATGAAAGTAGCAATTGTTGGCGCATCAGGCGCTGTGGGTCAGGAGTTTCTGCGTATCCTTGACCAGAGAAATTTTCCGATGGATGAACTGGTGTTGTTCGGTTCAGAGCGTTCTGCCGGCACAAAATATACCTTCCGTGGCAAAGAGCTGACTGTTAAGCTCCTGCAGCATAATGACGACTTCAAGGATATCGATATTGCCTTCACCTCTGCCGGAGCCGGCACATCGAAGGAGTTTGCTGAGACCATTACCAAGTATGGCTGTGTAATGATCGACAACAGCAGTGCTTTCCGTATGGATGACGACGTACCCCTGGTGGTTCCTGAGTGTAATGCGGAAGATGCCTTGAACCGTCCGCGTGGCATCATCGCCAACCCCAACTGTACGACCATTATGATGGTTGTCGTGCTGCAGCCGCTGGAACAGCTGTCACATATCAAGCGCATCCACGTGTCTTCCTATCAGAGTGCCAGCGGTGCCGGTGCAGCTGCTATGGCAGAGTTGCAGCAGCAGTACAAGGAGATGGTTGAGGACGGAGAGGTGAAGACCATCAGGAAGTTCCCCCATCAGCTGGCCTATAACGTCATTCCGCAGATTGACGTGTTCCAGCCCAACGGCTATACGAAGGAAGAGATGAAGATGTACAACGAGACACGGAAGATCATGCATACCGACGCCAAGTGTTCGGCGATGTGTGTACGTGTCAGTTCCCTGCGCTCACACTCCGAGAGTGTGTGGATTGAGACGGAGCAGCCCATCAGTGTCGAGGCGGCACAACAGGCCATTGCCGCTGCTCCTGGCTGTACGCTGGTCGATGATCCGTCAACGCTGACTTATCCCATGCCGCTTGATACCGCCGGCAAGGACGATGTGTTCGTGGGACGTGTCCGTAAGGACTTGAGCGACGAGAACGGTCTGACCTTCTGGCTCTCCGGTGACCAAATCCGTAAGGGTGCAGCACTCAACGCCGTTCAGATAGGAGAATACCTCATTCAGGTAGGTAATGTGAAATAACTCAACTTTCGTATGTTAAGTAGTTAAGAGGAGTTAAGGGGAGTTATCGCGGTCTTCGACCGCTCGGGGAGTCAAGAGACGTATGTCTTTTCCCTGAAATAATCCCAACCAATAAGTCTATTGTCCCTTCGCTCGGCTTTGCCGCTTGCTACCAAAGGGACGCAAGAACTCCCCGAGGCCAAAGGCCGATAACTCCCCTT
>CAJOQT010000049.1 GCA_905236875.1 uncultured Prevotella sp.
TAGGGGAGTAATCGATGTGGACTTCTTTCTCTATAGGCTGTCAATGATATACGGATAAACACAGGAATTTACTGGTGAGCCACTTTTTCTAGTCTAAGTCAGAATGGCATCACCGCTATACAGTTCTGTGATTTTTATGCTTCGCAAGCCTTGCGAAGATTTTTCTATTTGAGAAAATAGTTGTATTTTTGCAGGCGGAATCAGAAAATCATGAGATATGAAAGAGCAAGACTATAACATGCCGTTATTGGACTTCCCTATGGTGAAGAACCAGATGGACGGAATCATCAAGGTGATTGGCGTTGGAGGCGGTGGCTGCAATGCCGTGAGAAACATGTACGACGAGGGCGTAGAAGGTGTGACGTATGCCGTGTGCAATACGGATAGTCAGTCGTTGGCGAAGTCGCCTATTCCTGTGAAGATCATGCTTGGAGAGACCGGACTTGGTGCCGGTGCTAATCCTGAACTGGGACGAAAGGAGGCAGAGAGCAATGTGGAGGATATTGAGAAACTGCTTTCTGACGGTACGAAGATGGTGTTTGTGACGGCTGGCATGGGAGGCGGAACGGGCACTGGCGCTGCTCCTGTGATTGCAGGCGTTTCCAAGAGCTTGGGCATCCTGACAGTTGGCGTGGTGACTATTCCTTTCTACTTTGAGAAGAAGCGTAAGATTGTGAAGGCACTGAAAGGTGTCGATGAGTTGAGGAAGAACGTAGATGCACTGCTGATTATCAACAATGAAAGGCTGTGTGACGTGTATGCGGACTCAGATATCACTGTGAAGGAGGCGTTTCAAAGGGCTGACAACATCCTGAAGGATGCCGTGAAGGGTATCTCGGAACTGATAACCGTTCACAGCGATGGCAGCATCAATCTGGACTTCCGTGATATAGAGACCACGATGCGGAATGGTGGGGGAGCCATCATGGCGATGGGACGTGCTAGCGGTGAGCATCGTGTGGAAAAGGCCATTCTTGACGCGCTGGACTCTCCCTTACTCTATGGCAACGATATCGGCAAGGCCAAGCGTATTCTTTTCAACATCTATTCGAGCGATGAGGCTCCCATCTTCGTACGTGAGATGCAGGAAATAGACGATTTCTTTGACCAGCTTGACCCCAATATAGATGTTATATGGGGTACCTCGACAGACGACACGCTGGGCATTGACGCCAAGGTTACCATTCTGGCAACGGGACTGGAGGATGATCTGAGAAGAGAGAGGAAAGAGAACCAGGGATACAGCAATGGTGACGATTACTATGAGGAACTGATTCCGAAACTTTATAAGCCACAAAAGAAGCCGAAGAGGCAAAATCCGCCAGAACCCAAGGAGGAAGAGCCGGAGCCTGCATTTACTATTGAAGGTGCCCCTGTTCCAGAACCTGCAGCTATTCCTGCGCCAGAACAAAAGGTGGAGGAAACGCAACAAACAGAACTCCTGTCTGCAGACGTGGAAGAGGAAAAACCGTCAACACTGGACAGACTGAAGGACTGGCTTTGGAGAAAGACGGAGAACATGTTACAGGATGTAGATGATTAGAGACGATGGAAGCAAGCCACTTACAACCTGAAGCAATTGCCAGTGAACTGAAACGGCTGGTAGAACAGCTACAGGCAGCAGGACGGACCGACTTGTTGCTGAAAGCCCTTGGTGCGTCCCTGCTGGAGGAGTTGCGCATAGAGGCCGCCAAGCCCCATCTGAGTCGTCTGCTTATCACTGCTGACTTTCGTTTTATCCTGCAGGACTATGACTATCTGGAGATAGAACTGCAGCCTGTCCACAAGGCGGTCTATCTGCTGTTTCTTGCCCATCCTGAAGGCATTGAGTTCAAACAACTGGGGAATTACCGTGAGGAACTGACCAGATACTACATGGCGACGGCCCGCTGGATGGACCGTCAGAAGATTCTGGAGAGTGTAAATCACCTGACCAATCCGCTGGACAACGCTATCAACGAGAAATGTTCGCGTATCAAGAAGGCTTTTTCTGACGTGATGGACGAATACCGTGCTAGCTATTACATCATCAGTAGCCACACCAAGAAGCATGTCAACGGCTCTGCCAGAATCTGGTATGAACGGCTGAAAGTCATTACTCTGCCACGCGAACTGGTTATTTATTGAACAAGGCTATCTCTCAATCAGGATGCGGGCATCGACGGCCACCACATCGTTACCGTCGGCCAGCAGCGGGTTGATGTCCATCTCCTTGATTTCAGTGGCGAAGCGCAGCAGGGTAGAGAGGCGCACGATAATCTCCGCATATTTCTGTTCGTTGATACCCTTTTGTCCGCGTGTACCCTTCAATATCTTGTAGCCTCGCAACGAGTGGATCATAGAATAGGCCTCTGCATAGCTCAACGGTGCAAGGCCCGACGAGACATCCTTCAACACCTCGACGAAAATGCCGCCCAGTCCGCAGAGCACCACATGGCCGAAACGCTCCTCGTACTTGGCACCGATAAACAGCTCCGTTCCTTTGAGCATCTTCTGCACCATCACACCACTGGCATCCTGAATAGCCATCATACGGTTGAATTCCATTGCCAAGTGTTCTGCTGTGCGAATGTTGAGTGTCACGCCGCCAACGTCACTCTTGTGGACGGGTCCGACGACCTTGGCCACCACAGGATATCCCACGCGATCGGCAAAGGCAATAAGTTCTTCCTTTGAAGTGCTGACCTTTTCTGGAACCAGTGGGATGCCTGCACACGACAGGAGCTCACGGACTGCGTCAGGTGCCAGATAGCCGCTTTCGATGCCCTCAAACTTCAGCCGGTTGGTCTCGCGGTAGATAATCTCTCGTATTTTGGGAACATCTACGCCATACAACTCCAGCTCAGGTGGTGCAGGCTGTGGTGTGCGCATGATCTGTGAGAGGGCGGTAGCCAGTGTCACTTCATCGCTGAAGTTCACATGACCGCGTTTGAGAAACTCCTCTACTTCCGGTCCGGCAGTATGCAGGCTGGGCAAAACGGGGAAGATGGGCTTCTTGCACTCCATGATCTTCTTATGCAAGACGTCGTATGCCTCGTAGAGCTGGGTGAGGCCAGGAGTGCCGTAGATGACGGCAATGGCATCAATATCCTCGAAGTGATGTTCACAGTAGTCAATGGCAATGCCCAGCTGAGGTCCCGTGCCGGTGGCCAGAATGTCAATCGGGTTCGCTACGGCAGAGCCGGGGAAGAGCTGGCTTTTCAGTTCTTCCGCTTTCGGACCTTCGATCTTTGGTACGTTAAGCCCGCCCTTCGAGAGCGCATCGGTCAGCATCACACCAGGTCCTCCGGCATGGGTGACGATGGCGAAGTTGCGACCCTTCAGTGCCGGAAGGGTGAAGATACACCCGACGGTGGTCAGTTCCTCACGTGAGAAACAGCGTACGATGCCTGCCTTGCGGAAGAGAGCCTCCACAGCAGAGTCGCTGCTGGCAATGGCTCCTGTATGGCTGCTGGCGGCACGGCTGCCGCTTTCTGACGAGCCGGCCTTGATGGCTGCTATGCGACAGCCCTTCCGGATAAGGCTGCCGGCATGGAACAGGAGCTTATCCGGGTTGCTGATATTCTCGATATAGAGCAGCTTCACCTTCGAGTCACGCTCCGGGTTGAAGTGCTCGTCCATATATTGCAGCACGTCTTCAATGCCTATCTGCTTGCCGTTGCCTATCGACCAGACACTGTTGAACTGCAGGCCCTTGATGACGGCACTCTCCAGAATGAACACAGCCGTAGCGCCACTGCCGCTGACGAAATCCACGCCTTGCGGATTCAGGTTGGGAATAGGCTTGGTGAATACACTGTGGTGGTGACGGTTCAGGAGGCCGATGCAGTTCGGACCGATGAGTGCAGCACCATATTTCTCGCACGAATCGAGAATCTTCTGTTCCAGAAGGGCACCGGCTTCCGTTTCCTCACCAAATCCTGCAGATATGATAATGAAAGCACGTGTCTGTTTGTCTCTGGCCAGTATCTCCACCGCGTCAGGACATAGCTTGGCAGGAATGACAAGCACAGCCAACTCCGTCGGCGGCAGCTCCTTTACGTCGTGGAATACCTTGACGCCCTGTACCTCGTCTTCCTTGGGATTGACGATGCGCAGTGTACCCTGATAGTTACCCTTCAAGATGTTGCGGACAATAGCACCTCCGGGCTTGTGCTGGTTGTTGGAACCGCCGACGATGACTATCGACTGGGGTTCGAGAAGTTCTCTGTTAATCATAGTCTTTGAGTTATAGTGATATAGTACAGAAATGCAGCAATGGCGTGTGTCATTCTCCGAAGATATCTTCCAACTGGTCTTCCAGGTCTCCGTTGAAGAGGTTGGAGGCAACAATCTTGCCGTCGGGAGCAATGAGCACATTGGAGGGCAGGTTATGAATGCCCCAAGTCTCGACGGCGATGCTTTGCTGCCCTTTCAGGTCACTCAGCTGTGTCCACGACATGTGATTGGCGTTGATGGCCTGCAGCCATTGCTGCTTGTTGGTGTCAAGCGAGATGCCGACAAACTCCAGCCCCTTGTTGTGAAACTCCCTGTAACAGTAGCTGACACGCCGCATGTCGCGAAGGCAGGGCTCGTATTGGGAGTCCCAGAAGTGCAACAGTACGTATTTCCCTTGTCCGCACCACTCGCTGAGCTTACGTTGCCGTCCGAAACTATCGCTCATCTCCATATCTATAAACGGCTTGCCGGGCATCTTCAGCTCGTGGTCATGGAGCATGGTAAGGGCAGGGCGGGTCAGCGGATGGTCATAGTATGCCTTGTCGGGCGAGAGCATCTCCTTGATTTCCTCGTAATCGCAGGCGAAGACCAACTCGTTGATATAGTAGGCTGGTATAACGTTGTCCGGGTTATCCTCCACAGCCTCCCACATCACGCTGTGCCAGGCACGGCGCAGGGAGTCGAGCTTCACCTTGTCCTGTGCCATGAACGCATACTGCATGGCCATGTCGAGCGCACTGGTACGAAGGTCGTAAGTATGTAGCTTCTCGTTGAGTGGTGACCCTGTCAGTGTACCTTTGTTGAAGTTGATGCTGACTGGCGTGCCGTCACTGATGATGATGAACGACAGCCCCTCCATTCCCACGCAGAAAAACTGGTTAGGCTCCGTTGTGCGGCTGAATTGGAACCGCCCGTTAACGGGAATAACGCTGTCAACAGGCTGCTGCTGTAGCAGGTCGGTCAGGTAGAGCATCTTCATCTCGGCTGGTGCAAAACCTTCTATCTGCAGGTTCACCTGCTGTGCGTGGGCTGTCGCGAACAGCAGTGCGAATAGACTGTACAAGAGTGTTTTCTTCATCTTTTTGAGTGTTGTTTGTTCATTGTTTGCCTTCACATGTGGCATGTGCGTTGGCAAAGTTACGAAAAGTCGAGCACAAAACAAAGAAACTTGTTCTTTTTTTTGTCGAGACAGAGTAACTTCGCGGATTCATCCGCAATGTTACGAAAAAAGCTTGTAAAGAACAACGGATTTTAGAGAAATAACGCAATTCGACCTATAATAAAGGCAAAACGGGGAAGCTCCGCGTAGCGCCTGAGCACCTATACAAAGAAAACGATGTGCGAAGAATGAGGAAGTACGGAAATGAGGATAACGCAAAATTCGGAGGATTGGTGAAGGAGTTAGGTTTCTTATTCGTAACCCATTTTACGAACCTACTGTCCGATGAGCTTGCTCAACCTTGGTGTGCGGCAAATCCCATTGCGGAATTGAGGCCATAACAGGGTAGTAGGCTACCCCTATAGTGGTATCGTACAAGCACTTTTCCGTTTCTTGTGTCCTCTAATTTTTCCTACGACACATTCAAAGAAGAGTTCAACCAACAGATATAAAAAAAAGGAAAAAGAACATTGCCAAGAATTCATTTTAGCCTTCTTTTAGGTAAAACCTATAGTTTTTCTCCATTTAATTAGGTAATATCAGTTTTATTGTGTATATTTGCGCTCAAATACTGAACA
>CAJOQT010000050.1 GCA_905236875.1 uncultured Prevotella sp.
ATACCACAAAGGTACGACTTTTTCTTGAATTACACAAGTAACTAGTTGATTATTAATAACTTAATTTATAGAACATCCCTATAATAAATGTTGAAGATGTTATCTCTGGGGTACATAACTTATTAAAACTCTTCTTTCACGTAATTGTATCGGCCATACATCAGACGGGCAGCATATGGAATACTAGGCCTGTTATCGTATTTGATAATGTCAATGCAGAAACCGAAGCCATCAAACGGAATAGGAGAATGCCCTCCGTAATAGTACTTATTACCATTATCATCTACGCCCTCTTTCATGTCGTATTTCAAACTTAATTTTTTGTATAAGCGTTCACGCTTGTTGTTCGCATCACTCAAAGAAGTAGCCTCCATTATGAATACACAACCATTCAAATAACTTCTGTATCCATCTGATTGAAAGAGAAACATAATTGTATCGAAGAATATGCCTGCATAGCTTTTGTTGTCATAGACAATTCTGGTTTTGTCTGATAAGAAGGAAGAAATGCCGTACTTGTTCTGTAGAATCTCTTCTGTTTTTTCATAAGAAGAACCAAATGGGATTCCGCTAATTTCTCTGACGGTTTGCCTTTCCCATTCCTTTTCATATTCTTCTCTTATTGCTTTTCTTACAGCCAACTCTGTTGTATCAGTATAATATACATCAAAGCCGATTTTATGAGATATTCTTAATTCGACTTCGCCATTTACAGTTTTCCATGTATACCAAAGAGAATAAGCTGAACTATCTTTCTCATGTTTGCCATACTGTTTGTCGTGAATAGATATGATCTTATTCTTGTCTACTTCATTCAATGTGGTTAAAGTATCTCTTACAATGACTGATGATGCGTTATCCAACCTTTCATGTTTCCGCACATAAAAAGAACAATTCTTCATTCCATAGAAATCACCAATTAACTTATTCGTTTCCATACTATAATATTGCTCACCATCAGTCATTGTTGCAGCAGTAAGATCTTTAGTTGAAATAAGTTTGTTGCAAAATGCATCCAAAGGGCAATCAAGTGGTATATCCATAAAGGTCAAGTGATCTTGGGCTTGGCATAAAATAGCAACCAAACCAACAACGAAAGCAACTGCAAATCTTCTCATCCTAGTATAAAAAAATAATTATGACAAAAAGTGACAAAATGGAATCCGGTGTGTACTTAAAAATCATAAGTGAGATGGTATTATTGTACCCTCAAATCTTATATTATGTCATTTGAATTTTGAAGTTCATTGATTAGGTTGTCTAAAGTATTCAACTTTCGTTTTCCTTCGATAGACTCCTTCGCCTCAATGAGTGCCCCACGAAGCTCGGCACTGAAATTTCTACCTGTTACCACCACCATAATCTTTCATTTATATGTTTGGCTGCAAAGCTACAAATAATTTCTGAATTGTGTACCATTTTGGCCGTTTTTTTTCAACATGCCCTCCTTACTCTTCCCCGAGCGCCTTCTTGCTATGCTCGAAGGCCCTTCTTCCATATACAAGAAGGCCCCTTAGCTATTGCAAAAGTGCCCTCCGAGGATCGCTAAAGGGCAGGGTAAGACATGACCACATTCGCCGCTTCAGAAAAAATTTTGCTGAGTATTCGTAAACCGCAATGCGGATTTCGTACTTTTACAGCAGAAATCATCCTGCAAAAGGAAAGCCCCAACCGACTTTCATCGTTCAGGGCTTCTATGTTGCTTCATTGAGGAGTTATTACTCCTGCTCCTTCACTTCCAGACACAATTCCTCGAGCTGTTTGGGATCGAGTTCCCCAGGAGCATCCAACATCACGTCACGTCCGCTGTTGTTCTTCGGGAAGGCAATACAGTCGCGGATGGAGTCAAGGCCTGCCATGATGCTGACGAAGCGGTCAAGACCGAATGCAAGACCGGCATGAGGAGGTGCACCATACTTGAAGGCATTGATGAGGAATCCGAACTGTGCCATCGCACGCTCCGGAGTGAAGCCCAAGATCTGGAACATCTTCTCTTGGAGCTTGCCGTCGTGGATACGCAGTGAGCCACCTCCGACCTCAATACCGTTGCAGACAAAGTCGTAAGCTACGGCGCGAACGTTCTCCGGATGTTCGTCCAACAGAGGAATATCATCGGGATTGGGCAGTGTGAACGGATGGTGCGTAGCCATCAGGCGCTGCTCCTCGTCACTCCACTCAAAGAGTGGGAAGTCAACAATCCACAGGCACTCGAAGCGGTTCTTGTCACGAAGTCCCAGACGGTCGCCCATCTCCAGACGCAGCGTGCAGAGCTGTGTACGTGTCTTGTTGGCCTTGTCGCCACTCAGGATCAGCACCAGGTCGCCGTCGTTGGCACCTGTCACTTCCTTCAGCTTGGCCCACACCTCAGGCGTGTAGAACTTGTCGATACTGCTCTTCACCGTACCGTCGGCATTGAACTTGACATAGACAAGTCCCTTCGCACCCACCTGCGGACGCTTCACGAAGTCCGTCAGCTGGTCGAGCTGCTTACGGGTATAGTCGGCACAGCCAGGAACCACGATGCCACCGATGTACTCTGCCTCGTTGAAGACAGGGAACGTACCCGTGCCCTTCAGCACGTCCATCAGTTCCACGAACTCCATGCCGAAGCGCAGGTCGGGCTTGTCACTACCGAAACGACGCATGGCCTCATGCCACGTCATACGCTGCAGCTTGGGCAGCTCCACGCCACGTACCTCCTTGAACAGATGACGGGCGAGCTCCTCGAAGATCTCCAGCACATCCTCCTGATCGGCGAACGACATCTCGCAGTCAATCTGCGTAAACTCCGGCTGGCGGTCGGCACGCAGGTCCTCGTCACGGAAGCACTTCGCTATCTGGAAGTAACGGTCGAAGCCACTGACCATTAGCAGCTGCTTCAGCGTCTGAGGCGACTGCGGCAATGCGTAGAACTGTCCGGGATTCATACGCGATGGTACCACGAAGTCGCGGGCACCCTCGGGTGTCGAACCAATCAGTATCGGCGTCTCCACCTCAATGAAATTCAGGTTGTCGAGGAAGTTACGGATGAGAATCGTCATGCGGTGACGCAGCTCCAGATTACTCCTCACGCAGTTACGGCGCAGGTCCAGATAGCGGTATTTCATGCGCAGGTCGTCGCCTCCGTCAGTATTGTCCTCGATGATAAACGGCGGTGTCTGGCTCTCGCTCAGCACGTTCAGCTCCGAGACAATCACCTCCACCTCACCGGTCGGCAGGTTCTTGTTCTTGCTTTCACGCTCGTTTACCGTTCCCTTAGCCTGTATGCACCACTCGCGGCCCAACTTGTTTGCCTGTTCGCAGAGGGAAGCATCCACGGCCTCGTTAAACACCAGCTGTGTGATACCATAGCGGTCACGCAGGTCAACAAACGTCATTCCGCCCATCTTACGTGAGCGCTGTACCCATCCGGCCAGTGTTACCACGCTGCCGGCATCCGTGAGCCGAAGCTCACCACATGTTTTTGTCCTATACATATTTTTATTTATATGGTTTCCTTCAAGCTGCCACTTCCATGTCTTTTTCCATGAAGGATGGCAAAAATCAACTGCAAAGGTACGAAAAAAATAGTATATTACGCCAAATTATTTTGTAGAAGTTGAAAAATTAACTATCTTTGCAGCATTATTGTAATTCTAACTCACTGACAAGTATGAAAAAACTATTCTTGACGGCGATAGCCACAACCATGTTCCTTGCCAATACAGCGGCACAGGAGAGATACCTTTGGCAAAACCCTGACCTGCCAAGGGAACAACGCGTAGAAAACCTGATCAGCATCCTGACACCGGAGGAGAAAGTAGGTCTGATGATGAACAAGTCCATCAGTATCGACCGCCTTGGTATTCCATCCTACAACTGGTGGAGCGAGGCCTGTCACGGTGTACGGCAGGGAGGCTACACGGTATTCCCCCAGCCCATCGGCATGGCAGCTGCCTTCAGCGAGCAGCTGATCTATACGGTCTTTTCCGCTGTCAGTGACGAGGCTCGCGCCAACTGGAACCGTACCGACCACAACGACCCGAAGCTGTTCAATGTTCCTATGGGTGTGACCTACTATCCCGGTAATCCTGAGCTGACGTTCTGGTGCCCCAATGTCAATATCTTCCGCGACCCGCGTTGGGGACGCGGACAGGAGACCTGCGGCGAGGACCCGTACCTGAATGCCGTACTGGGCGTACAGACGGTACTGGGCATGCAGGGCAACGACCCCAACTACTTCAAGACCCATGCCTGTGCCAAGCACTATGCCGTACACAGCGGACCGGAGCCATTACGCCACTCCATGAACGTGGAGCCGACGAACCGTGACCTGTGGGAGACCTATCTGCCCGCATTCAAGGCACTGGTCAAGAAAGGTAATGTGCGCGAGGTGATGTGTGCCTACCAGCGCTTCGAGGGAAGACCATGTTGTACCAGCGACCGCCTGCTGATTGACATCCTGCGCAACAAGTGGGGCTACGATGCCATTGTCCTGACTGACTGTGATGCCATCAACAACTTCTTCACAAGAGGTCAGCACGAGACGCACAGCGACCCGCTGTCAGCTTCTGTCGATGCCGTACTGAACGGTACCGACCTGGAATGCGGAAAAGTGTTCATGAGCCTTGTTGACGGTTTGAAACGCGGACTTATTCAGGAGAGCGACCTCGACCAACATCTGCGCAAGACGCTGATGGGCCGCTTCGAGCTGGGTATGTTCGACCCTGCCGGGCGTCTGCCTTGGGCAAATATCGGTGCTGAGGTCATCAGCAATGAACAGTTCAACGAACTGGCTACACAGGCAGCACGCGAGTCGATGGTGCTATTGGAGAACAAGAGCGGTGTACTGCCACTCTCAAAGGACATCAGGACCATCGCCGTCTTGGGACCTAACGCCGACGACGTAGAGATGCTCAACGGCAACTACGGCGGCACGCCGACGGAAGCCCACCAGCACTCGCTGCTCGAAGGCATACGCGCTGCCGTTCCTGGCGCCAAGGTCATCTACCACAAAGCCTGTGAGCTGAACGACGAATACAACACCATACATCATCTTGGCGACTTCAACGACGGCAAGGGAATGCTGGTGGAATTCTGGAACAACAGGACACTGAGCGGCGAGCCGGACAAGACCGGCTACTACAAGGAACTGAACTTCTCGACCTTCGGAGCCTGGGGCTTTGCCGAGGGCATCAACAACGACTCACTCTCCCTGCGTATCAGTGGCCGTTATGTCTCCACGTTCACTGGTGAGATGAAATATACGCTGATGACCGACAACGGCTACGTGTTGCGCGTCAACGGCGAAGTGGTGGAAGAAGCACAGCCCACGCGCAATCGCGGCTTCGGCTTCAGACGCAATGTTGAATACAAGTCATTCCCCGTTACAGAGGGACAGACCTATGACGTCTGCATCGAGTACCGTCGCGGCACAGGACAGTTTGCCATGCTGCGTGGTGACATCTGCGAACGCCAGCTGGCCGACTTCACCGACCTTGCACGCGAGGTAGGCAGTGCCGACGCCATCATCATCATCGGCGGCATTTCTGCCCAGATGGAGGGAGAAGGCGGCGACAAGGCCGACATCGAACTGCCACGCGTACAGCAGCGTCTCGTCACAGCCATGCATCAGACAGGACGACCGGTCATCTTCGTCAACTGCTCCGGTTCGGCTATCGCCTTCGGCAGCGTGGAGGGACAGTATGATGCCCTGCTTCAGGCCTGGTATCCCGGACAGGGCGGTGCACGTGCCCTTGCCGACGTACTGTTCGGCGACTACAATCCCGGCGGCAAGCTGCCCGTCACGTTCTACCGTTCGAACAACGACCTGCCCGACTTCCTCGACTACTCGATGAAGAACCGCACCTATCGCTACTTCACGGGTCAGCCGCAGTATGCCTTCGGCTATGGCTTGAGCTACACCACCTTTGCCGTAGGCAAGGCCAAGATTTCCAGGAAATCGATGAAGGTAAACGGTCAGGTGACGCTGACCATCCCTGTCACCAATACCGGCAACCGTCAGGGCACAGAGACCATACAGGTCTATGTCAAGGCGCTTGACGATGCCGGCGCACCCATCAAGGCACTCAAGGGCTTCCAGAAAATGATGCTGGCACCGGGCGAGACCCGGAATTTCACCATTACGCTGGACAGCGAGGCCTTCGAATATTACAATCCCGACATCGACGAACTCAGCCCGCGCAAGGGACGCTACCAGCTGCTCTACGGCACCTCTTCACTGGACAGCGACCTGCAAAGCATCGATTTTGTTGTAAAGTAAGGCCGATATTTTGGTGGTTTGCGAAAAAGAATGTACCTTTGCACCCTGAATATATAATAAGGTATTAGGAAAAGAGATGATTACAGTAACAAATCTGGCCATTCAATTCGGCAAAAAGACGCTCTACAAAGACGTCAACCTGAAGTTCACAAGTGGAAACATCTACGGCATCATCGGTGCCAACGGCGCAGGCAAATCGACCCTGCTACGTGCCATCAGCGGTGAGCTGGAACCCAACAAGGGCACGATAGAGATGCAGCCCGGTGAACGCCTCTCGGTCTTGGAACAGGATCACTTCAAGTATGACGAGTTCACGGTGATGGATACCGTGCTGATGGGACATCAGCCTCTGTGGAAGAACATGAAGGAGCGTGAGGCTCTGTATGCCAAGGAAGAGATGACCGAGGAAGACGGTGTCAAGGCCGCCGACCTCGAGATGGCGTTTGCCGAGATGAACGGATGGGAGGCAGAGAGCGAGGCCGCACAGCTGTTGCAGAACCTGGGAGTTGCCGAGGGACAGCACTACAAGCAGATGTCGGAGATCTCGAACAACGAGAAGGTACGCGTCATGCTGGCCAAGGCACTGTTCGGACACCCTGACAACCTGCTGCTTGACGAGCCGACCAACGACCTCGACCTCGACACAGTACAATGGCTGGAGGAATACCTCTCGAACCTTGAGCAGTGTGTATTGGTAGTATCCCACGACCGTCACTTCCTGGATGCCGTCTCCACACAGACAGTTGATATCGACTTCGGCAAGGTGACGCTCTTCAGCGGTAACTACTCGTTCTGGTACGAGTCGAGTCAGCTGGCCTTGCGTCAGGCGCAGAACCAGAAGATGAAGGCAGAAGAGAAGCGTAAGCAGCTGGAGGAATTCATCCGCCGTTTCTCTGCCAATGTCGCCAAGTCGAAGCAGACCACCTCGCGTAAGAAGATGCTGGAGAAGCTCAACGTCGAGGAAATCACACCTTCCACACGTAAATATCCGGGCATCATCTTCTCTATGGAGCGTGAGCCGGGCACACAGATACTTGAGGTACACGACCTGAAAGCCGTCGATGCCGACGGAACGGTACTCTTCGACAACGTCAGCTTCACCATCGAGAAAGGTCAGAAGACTGTCTTTTTGTCACATAACCCCAAGGCCATGACGGCATTGTTCGAGATTATCAACGGTAACCGTGAGGCCGACGCAGGCACCTACAAGTGGGGCGTGACCATTACTACCGCCTACCTGCCGCTTGACAATACGGCCTTCTTCCAGAGCGAGATGAACCTCGTCGATTGGCTCTCGCAGTGGGGTCCCGGCAACGAGGTGACGATGAAGTCGTTCCTGGGTCGCATGCTCTTCAAGGAGGAAGACGTGCTGAAACACGTGAACGTGCTCTCCGGAGGTGAGAAGATGCGATGCATGATAGCCCGCATGCAGCTGAAGAATGCCAACTGCCTCATCCTCGACACGCCGACGAACCATCTGGATCTGGAATCCATTCAGGCGTTCAACAATAACCTGATCTCGTTCAAGGGCAATATCCTCTTCGCCTCACACGACCATGAGTTCATCAATACTGTGGCAGACCGCATCATCGAACTGACACCCAAGGGTACCATCGACAAGCTGATGACCTACGACGACTATATCTACGACGAGGCCATCAGGGAAAAGAAAGCCGAATTGTACAGTTGACTGGAGGTTTGAGACAGGAGATCCGAGGTTTGGCATGGTATTTGCTGAATGCTCAACAGGACATTTAAACAACGTTTATTATGAAAGAAAAAGATATCAACATCGAAGAAGAGGAGATGACCTCCGAGAATTCAGAGTTTTCTGAAGACCCCGTAACCCCGGAAGACCAGGAAGAACAAGAATCTTCTGAAGGTGCAAATACCTCGGAAGACCCGGAAGAAGAGCTTGACCCGCTGGAAAAGGCACTTGCCGAAAACGCTGAGCTGAAGGACAAGTGGTTGCGTTCCGTGGCCGAGTTTGACAACTACCGCAAGCGTACCATCAAGGAGAAAGCGGAACTGATACTCAACGGCAGCACGAAAGCCATTGAGGCCATTCTGCCTGCCATCGACGATATGGAACGTGCCTTGGAAAGCGGCGAGAAAACCGAAGACCCGCAAGTTCTGCGCGAAGGCATGGAACTGATATACAACAAGCTGCTGAAAGCCCTTGAGGGATTAGGCGTGAAGGCCATCGAGACAAAAGATGCCGACTTCGACACCGACCTGCACGAGGCCGTAGCTATGGTTCCGGGCATGGGCGACGACAAGAAAGGCAAGGTCATCGACTGCCTGCAGAAGGGATACAAGCTGAACGATAAAGTGATCCGTCACGCAAGAGTGGCAGTAGGTCAATAAACAAATTGACAATAATTGATAATTGACAATTGAATGGCAAAAAGAGACTACTACGAGGTACTTGGCGTCAGCAAGACTGCCACAGAAGATGAGATAAAAAAGGCGTATCGTAAGATAGCCATCCAATACCACCCTGACCGCAATCCGGGTGACAAAGAGGCAGAAGAGAAGTTCAAGGAGGCTGCCGAGGCATACAACGTGCTGCACGACCCGAAGACACGCCAGCAGTACGACCAGTTCGGCTTCAACGGTCCCAACATGGGTGGCGGATTCGACTTCGGCGGATTCGGCGGTGCATCCATGAACATGGACGACATCTTCTCGATGTTCGGCGACATCTTTGGAGGTCATGCCGGCTTTGGAGGGTTCGGTGGCGGTTCACGCCGTCCTCAGAAACATCGTGGCAGTGACCTGCGGCTGAAGGTACGCATGTCGCTCAACGAGGTGTCACAGGGTGTCACCAAGAAATTCAAGGTACGTAAGGACGTTGCATGCTCACATTGTCACGGCTCCGGTGCCGAGGCAGGCAGCGGCGACGAGATATGCCAGACATGTCACGGTTCGGGTATCATCACCCATACCACACAGAGCATCTTCGGTATGATGCAGACACAGGGCGTTTGTCCCACCTGCGGTGGAACGGGCCATGTTATCAAGCACAAGTGCCAGTACTGTGGCGGAACGGGTGTAGAGAAAGGTGAAGAAGTCGTAGAGATCAACATCCCTGCAGGTGTGGCAGAGGGCATGGTGGTCAATGTTCCCGGCAAAGGCAACGCTGGCCGTAACAACGGTATCAACGGCGACATACAGGTATTCATCGAAGAGGAGGAGAACGACACCTTCATCCGTGACGAGAACGACCTGATCTATAACCTGCTGCTCGACTTCCCGACGGCAGCACTGGGCGGTGAAGTAGAGATTCCGACCATCGAGGGCAACAAGCTGAAAATCAAGATGGAGAGCGGCACCCAACCCGGCAAGACGCTACGTCTGCGCGGCAAGGGACTGCCCGCCGTTCAGGGATATGGCAAGGGACGCGGCGATCTGGTGGTCAATGTCAGCGTCTATGTACCCAAGACGTTGAGTCGTGAGGAGAAGAACGCCTTGGAGCAGTTCCGCCTTAGCGACAACTTCAAGGGTGACAACGATACCAAGCGCTCCATATTCCAGAAGTTCAAGAACTACTTTAGGGATGTTCTATAAATTAAGTTATTAATAATCAACTAGTTACTTGTGTAATTCAAGAAAAAGTCGTACCTTTGTGGTATAAATCA
>CAJOQT010000051.1 GCA_905236875.1 uncultured Prevotella sp.
CTGAACTCCTGTCACTCCTGAACTCCTGTCACTCCTGAACTCCTGTCACTCCTGAACTCTTGTCACTAAATCCTTCAGTCCCTCACAACCTTCTTTCCTTCTATGACATAGACAGCTTTGGGCAGGCTGTTCAGCTTTTCCGTCAGTTGTGAGCGCTTGCAACGTCCGGCCAGCGTGCCCCTGATGGTATAGATGTTGATCCATTCGTCGCCTTGCTCTATCCGGCTGATGCCGCTGGTACTGCTGACGGTGAAGCCTCCTCCGTAGGTGCGGTCATCTTTGTTGCTGTTTATCTCTCCATTAGAGTAGTACTCTATCCAGACAAAGTAGTACTCACCCTCTTCCAAGTCGGTGAAACGGAAGCTGGTGGTTATCGTGTTGCCTGGAGCGATGTACAGGTCGTTCTCCTGCCGTGCTGCGAAGTCGCCGTAGTTGCTGCCGTCGTGGCGTAGCTTGTATAACGTGGCTCGTAGCTTGTTGTTGTAGTAGGCGGTGTTCTTGTTCGTGACGCTGACCGTCATCTCAAGCGTGGTGCCGATCTTCTTGTCGCTTGTGGCGTTGGTGCTTACCACGCTGACACCTAAGCTGTTGGTGGCTGCTGCCTTGGCATTGACGGTAAGATTGGCAAAGGTCACGTAGTCATTGTAATAGTAGGCGATGCTCAGCGAGTGGTTGCCAGCTGATGTCGGCTTGAAGCCAATCTCCACGTCCTTTGTCCCATCCATGGGAATCTCCACGAAACGGCCACCCGATCTTTCCCCGTCAACAAACAGATATACCACGTTCTTGAAGTCCGTTCCGTTGTTCTGGATGTGCAGTCGCAGCTTGGTCAGCTTGTTCACTTCAGCACTTTCCTCAAGCGAGATGCTGCCGCTCAAGCTGGTTGATGTCGCTCTGATTGTCATGTTCTTTCCCTGAATCTTCGCATAGAGGGCATAGTCTGTCGCATATTTGTCTATCTGCCAAGGGCGTCCGTTACCGCTCTCACGGCTGATGCTCACGATACGGTAGGTGCCGTTCGACAGCCCGTTGCCAAAGGTGATGCTCGATTTCAGTTCCTTCCAACCGTAATTATCATTGAGCGTGTAGTTCGTTCGCGTGGTGCTGGTGGCCACAAGTGTTCCACTGGCGTTCAGTAGGCCGATGCCAACATCCCAGGTCTTGGTCTCGCCTGTGTGGTTATACACGGCGGTAGTAACGGTCACTTCAGGGAAGTCGGCCGACGTCGATGAACGAGTCACGCTACTTGCACTGGTCAGCTCCATGTCGCGTGCCATCATACAGGCAGGTATCGAACCGCCGGCATTCGGCTGTGTGCCGATGATGGCTTCTTGCGAGATGGTGTAGCCTTCGTTGCTGAGAAGCATGTCTCTCTCCGAGCTGGCATAGGGTGCCATTACTGAAAGCAGGAAGAAACCGTTATAGTTGCCCCAGCCCCAGTTTACGTGGAAGAAGCCGTTGCCGTCGTAGCCGTCGATGACGAAGGCGTGATTGCCATCGGTGCCGTTCACGTCGCGTGTCCCTCGGTAGAAGACGGGCCTGCCAGATCGCAGTTCGTTGTATATGAGGTCTTCCCATTCGTTGATGCCCCTCCCGATACGTCCGACGCATTGCATAGCGCCATCGTAGTCGAAGAAACGGGGTAGTACGTCGGCAATTTCCGACATGTACGCAGAGCTGTTGCTGCTACCGTAGTCCATCTGTATCGCTGCACCGCAGAGCAGCGATAGCTGTGCCACCGCATCGATCTGGCTTTCCGTAGCCCTTTCGTCATACCATGGGAGCATGTCGTTCCATCGGATGGTGGTGATGCCGTAGGCGGGCATGCTTATTTCTGCATTCTTCGTGGTATAGGCAGGAATGGTCGTCTTGGTCTTGGCCGGGTATTTGAAGTAGTTCATTACCTGGGCCATCGTCACTGCCACGCAGCCCACCAGTGAGGTCTTGCCAGTCGTCGGGTCGGTAGGGCAGAGTCGGTTGTAGGGGTCTTTCTGGTTCCACTTCGTCTGTAGCATAGGGTTGATGGCCGCCCTGCCAGCCAGATAGGGTGAGGACATGTCTTGGGTGATGCCGCAGACATCCAGCTGCCTTATCTGCTCGGTATAGTCGTCGAGCCATCGGCGCATGTTTTCAGGCAGTGTCCGCTCGTCGTAGGTGCCGCTGTCGGTATAACCCAAGATGGCCTCCGTCCGGTCGTCGGCACTGACAATGACAAAGCCCTCGCTTGTGCCGTAGTTGAAAACGTAGAACTTGCTGGCATCCAGACGCTCTGCTTGTTCCGTCGCTGCCGGCTGTTGTGCGAGTCGCAACTTCTTGCTCTGGAACCCGACATGGCGGCGGTTCATGAAGTCCTGTGCCTTCTGCTGAGCCTCTTCTATTGTGACGTCACCGGCCCAGGCTCCTATAGCCAGCTGTATAATGGTCAGTAATAGGACAATTCTTTTCATCATTCTTGTGTTTTAGTTTATTATAGTTTATGACGCTTAATAAGCTTGACAAAAGTACAAAGAAAAATCCAAACTGCCAAGAAAAAACGGATTATTCTTACACTCTTATATATTAATAATGTACCCGCGCAGGCAACCTTGTAACTTATAGGATAATAATTGTAAATTTTACCCTTTTTCTTTTTTTCTTTTTGTTAAAATGTTTGGAAGGTTCACTAATTTTAGATACCTTTGCAGTCCATAGTCTTAAACTTAGGATATTATAATAATACTAATCTACAAAATATGAAGAGTATTAACAAATTGATGGCAGTGATTGCCGTCATGTTTGCTTGGAATACATTTTCAGTATCTGCCCAGCAGGTGGCTTTGAAGACCAATATGCTCTACGATGCTACGGCAACGCCGAATCTTGGTATGGAGATTGGTGTGGGCAAGAAACATTCTCTGCAGGTGTTCTATGGACTTCACCCGTGGAAGTTCGGTCATGGTGACGACCAGAAGTATTTGAAACACTGGGTCGTTAACCCGGAGTGGCGTTACTGGCTTTGCCATCGTTTCAATGGTTCTTTTGTGGGCGTTCATGCCTTTGGAGGCCAGTATAATGCGGCCAACATCAAGGTTCCCTTTGGCTTTTGGGATGAGTTGGAGGACCATCGCTTCGAGGGATGGTATGCCGGCGGCGGTGTCAGCTACGGTTATCAGTGGGTCATGTCGAAACACTGGAACTTCGAGGCTGCCATTGGCGTGGGTGCGGCATACATTGACTACGACAAGTTCAACTGTGGAGAGTGTGGAAAGAAGGTGGATGACGGTCACAAGATTTATGTGGGACCGACGAAACTCGCCTTGTCATTGATGTATTTGTTCTAAAGGGGTAGGAGTTCTTTGCATGCAAAGCGGCAAAGCCGAGCGAAAGAAGTTAAAGGAGTAAAAAAAGTTAGAGAAGTTAAAGAAAAACAATGAAAAAAGTCTTTATCATATTAGCACTGCTGGTTGTGACCCTTGCGATGGGTGCCCAGGAGACGATTCGTCTGACTGGAACGAAGAAAGGGACTGACACGCAGGTCAGCGTCAAGAACATTCAAGTGGCACGTACCAGTGAGAAGACGCTACTCACGATGGATTTCATTCTCGACGAGTTGGACGTGCCCAGTAACCGCTATCGTGCCTTTACCCCCGTTATCCGCAGCAAGGACGGACAGCACGAGCAGCGTCTCAAGACCCTTATTGTCAGTGGTCGGCGACAGGACATCGTCTTCGATCGTGACGGTGTTGACCCTCTCTATGCTGACAACTGTGACCGCATACGCCGTACCAAAGGCGAAGCGCAGCGGTATGAGTATGCAGATGCCGTTGCAAACCAGCCATGGCATCGTAATGCCGATGTCTTTGTGGAGTGTGACCTCTGCGGCTGTGGTGACCAGCTGAAGAACGAGCAGTCGTTCCTGGCATCGCTGTTGCCGCCAGATCCCTACGACCTCATCGCGCTGACCGACGTAGTGCCCGATCCCTACAAACCCACCCGTCAGCTGCATGGTACGGCATTCATCAATTTCGTGGTCAACAAGTGGGAGATGCGTCCAGACTATATGGATAACCGCAACGAGCTGCGTAAGATTACCGATACACTCGACATCATGGTACGCGACAGGAACGTCACCGTACGTCAGATCAAGATTCACGGTTGGGCTTCGCCGGAGAGTCCCTACGAGCACAACCGTATGCTGGCTACCAACCGTGCCAAGTCGCTTACCGACTGGGTTCGTCAGCAGTATAACCTGCCTGCCAGTGTCTTTGCTCCTGCCGAGGCTACCCCCGAGAACTGGATAGGTCTGCGTAACGCCGTGGTGGAGATGGACTACAGCATCCTGCCACACCGTGACGAGATTCTCTCCATCATCGACGATACGTCGCTGGAGCCAGATCCAAGGGAGCAGAAGCTCAAGAAGACCTATCCCGATGAGTACCAGTATCTGCTGAAAAATGTCTATCCGCACCTGCGCCGTTCGGACTATGAGATATCGTTCGACATCCGTAACTTCACGCTCGAAGAGGCCAAGGAGGTCTATCGGGTACGTCCCTACCAGCTCTCACTGCGTGAGTTGTGGGACGTAGCCAATACCTTCGAGAAGGGTAGTGACGCGTATAACCGTTGCCTGCAGACAGCCGCCAATCTCTATCCTGACTCGACGGCAGCGCTGATCAATCTGGCTAATGTCGCCATCCGTCAGCACGACCTGTTGAAGGCCGAGACGCTGCTGCAACATGCCGGTGACTCTGCCGAGGCCGACAATGCCCGTGCTGTGGTGGCCATCATTCAGGAGCGTTACGACGAAGCCGACCGCCTGCTGGCTGCTGCCGAGCGCAAGGGGCTGGACGTCAGTGCCAACCGTGCCGCCCTCGCTGAAATGACAAAATAACGCTGTCAAGACAGAATAACAGACTAACAAATAAAAAATAACAATTATAATTCACATTCATATTAACATTTTAAACTTAAAGTTTATGAAGAAATTTAGTTTTCTCGTACTGTTAGCAGCAGGTATGCTGCTCGGTGCTTGTACGTCTGACAAGGACGTAACGGCTGAAGGTAATGTCATTGACGCCCGAGGTGACGGCTACATTGGCATTTCTATTCAGTTGCCGAACTCAACTACTCCTACGTTGCCTACTCGTAACAATGACCAGTACGACGACGGTGATGCAACTGAGTATGCTGTAAAGTCTGGTAAAGTATTGTTTTTCAAAGGTGCTACTGAAGCCACTGCTACATTCTTGCAGGCGCAGGACATTATCAGTCCTGCAGACGGATGGAATACTGATGGTTCAGATTATGTAACCAGCACCAAAACGGCTGTTGCCAAGATTGAGAACATTACTTTTGCCTCTGGTGAAAAGCTTTATGCCTATGTTGTCCTTAACTATGTTGGAACGGGTCTGGCCGCTAATCCTGCTAAAGGAACTCCTTTCTCAACATGGAGTGAGAAAGTGGTTGCAGCTGCATCGACTGGTGGTACGTTAGAAGGTGAGATTTCCACAAATGGTCTGTTGATGACAAATGCTCCTATTGCTGATACGCAAGGTGGTTCTGCAGATCCTACAGGTGCTAATATCACTACTGCAGTAGAACTTGACAAGAATGCTATTAAGCCGACAAAGGATGAAGCTGCAGATACTCCTGCCGGTTGTGTGTTTGTAGAGCGTGCTGCTGCCAAGGTTACCTTGGAGGTTACTGCTACTGCGACCAAAATAGACATGGGTGGTACTGACCTTGCTATGGACGTGAATACAATTGCTTGGCAGATTATTAATGTTGAGGAGGATTTCTATAACACTCGTCAGGCAAATTTCGCAGAGTGGCTGCCATATATGAATGCTGGAGCATCGAACGAGAACTCCAAATATCGTTTTGTTTCCAACAATCTGTTCTCTCCGAAACAGCCTTCAATTACTGGTCATCAGGATGGTTATCGCACATACTTTGCAAAAGACCCGACATATATAACAGATCATGACGAGTTAGCCAAGTCTGTTGCCATTGACGATGATGACCACTGGTTGGGCACTTATGCCGAGGCTAAGATGAAGCGAGCATACGTTCCAGAGAACACATTCCCTGTTGAATATATGACCCGCAAGAACACCACTTGTGCTACTATTCGTGTGAAGTTCAACGGTGGCGCAGACTTCTATACCATCTCGAATGACCCATTGTATTATGATGAAACGAATGCCAAGGCAAAAATTGCAAGCAATATTGCAGCTTGGTATGATGTTGATAATTATTGGGATCAGGCAGTTGCTGACCTCACAAGCACCAAAGGTGTTACGATTTCTGGTTCTTTGGTCGTGGAATTCACAACAACAACAGCAGGTTTGGTAACTTATACTGTAACACCAAGCTTTACAGGTGGTGGAACTACCTATACTTTAGCTGATGTTGATGCTACAATCGCTTCTAATTTGGAAGATGCTATTGCTACAGCAAAGGCTGATTACAAGGTTTATCTCTATGAGGATGGTTTTGCTTATTACAATGTTCGCATTAAGCATTTCGGTGATGTTGAGACACCTTGGTCATCAACTGCAACTTATATTACAAAGCCAGGTTCAGGCACTAATGGCGCATACTTAATCGATGACATTTATGGTACAGTTGTGGCAACACGCAACAACGATTTCCTTGGCCGTTATGGTATCGTTCGCGACAACTGGTATAAGCTAAGCATTGACGGTATTGCCAAGTTAGGTTCTGCCACGCCTCCATCAGTTAAGGATGATCCGACTCCCGATGATGAGATTGAGGACGAGTACTACATCTCTGCCCATGTTCACATCCTGCCGTGGGTTATCCGCACACAGAGTGTAAACTTGTAATCTTTGAAAAGAAATTATTTAATTAATTCCAAGCGACAATGAACGTTCGACACATCATACAGAGGAGCATGCTGGCCGCACTGACCGCATTTGCATTGAGTAGTTGCGACATGATGACAGAAGACCTGAGCGACTGTCCGACAGGCCTGTATGTCAACTTCGTCTATGACTATAACATCCAGCGGGCAGACATGTTCAAAGACCATGTTGGTGGCCTCACGCTCTATGTGTATGATGAGTCGGACCATCTTGTCGCTCAGCGTACGGTGAGCGGGAGCGAGCTCAACAGGTATGGATATTACATCCACTTCACTGAACAGGAGCTGGCTCCCGACCACACCTATCGTCTTCAGGCAGTGGCCATGCAGAAAGACTGGGCCGCAGCCCTGCAGACACCCGGTGCCAAGTATCGTAAGACGGAAATGGCAAATGGCGACGACCGTAAGTCGTTCATCATCAGTCTCGACCGACAGAAGGCAACACAGCCCGTCAATCCGTTAGCTAACTACTACATGCCCTATTATGAAGTGTCGGCAGTGGCTCCGCTCGACACGCTGTGGCATACGCTGACTACCCTGAAAGCTGACGCTGCCAACCTGCCTGCTGCCACACAATACCACCAGCTGGCAAGCGGCGGTGTGCAGACCAACGGCGTGGAGACCATCACCGTAGTAAGCGGAGAACCCACCTACGCCACCGTCAGCCTGATACGCGACACCAACCACTTGAACCTCTCGCTGCGCGAGATTGACAACCCGGAAAAGGTAAACCATGAGGATTACGATGTCACCATCATTGACGACAATCCTGACTTAGACTACGAAAATAATGTGATAGCTCCTGCCGACTCCATCATCTATCGTCCCTATGCACAGTGGACCTCGACAGTGGAGAGCGACGGACAGACTACCGCAGACCGCTCGGCACACTACGACCTGATGTTTAACCGTCTGAGGTACAACACCACGGCATCGAAGAACGCAGTGTTGTGCATCCGCAAGAAAGCAACAGGCGAAGTAGTGGCCCTGTTTAACCTGCCGTACATCCTCTGCCAGGGACGTATGGCCTACGAGATCAATGCCTATCAGCCGCAGGAATACCTCGACCGCGAGTACGACTATCGTCTGGAGTTGTGGCTGAAGGGCGAACGCTGGCAGGAAGGAGCCTACTTGCTGATTTGTGTCCACGACCTGCCGTGGGTAATGCGCATGCAGTATGTCACTCTTCAATAATGACAACGGACAACAGACAACGGACAACAGACTGTGTTCAGCGGTTTAGCTGCTGAAAATGACAACGGACAACAGACAACAGACTGTGTTCAGCGGTTTAGCTGCTGAAAATGACAACAGACAACGGACAACAGAATATGGAATACGGATTGAGGAAAATATGGACATGGAGTATGATGGTGCTGGCTGCACTGATGCTGGCTGGCTGTCATGACTATGAGGAGACTTCCGATGTAAATCAGAAGGATATCCTCTCATGCTTCGATGCCAATGGTAAGGCCTGGCTGAACCTCCAGATCCCGTTGGGCTTCCAGACTCGTTCGGAATTCAATGATGGAGATCCAAGCGAGTATGCTGTCCATAGTCTGACGATAGTGCTCTTCCATGGCTCCAGCGAGGCAGATGCCCGCGTGGCCAGTTCCTATCTCTTTACGTTTACGGAACAGATGGATCCTGCAACACAGGTGACAAAGACCCTACAGGTTTCTTCCGACAATATACAGAAAGACGATAACATCTACCTGCTCGCCATCCTTAATGCCAATCCTCCCCTTGCTTCAGGCACACCTTTCAGCGTTGTTAGTGATATGCTGACCGATGTTACCAATACATATAACAATACGAATTACTTCGTCATGACCAATGCTTCGTTAGCTACAGCCAATGACGGAACGGGCGAGGTGAAGACGCTGGTCTATATGAATCCTTCGTTTTTCTACGCAACAGAGGAAGAGGCTTTGGCACATCCTGCCTCCCATATCTATGTTGAAAGGGTTGGAGCCAAGGTAACGGTGGAGCGGGGTAACATCCCTACCATCACTAATGGGACATACACCGACTACTACGTCAAGGGAAATCCCAATCTGGTATTCACCAACGAGCATCTGGCAGATTACACCATTTATAACTATAACGCACAGAGTTACCTCGTGCGCCATTTCGATGCCAACTGGCTGCCATTGAGTATCGACAATAACGTTTTCCGCTTTGTGGAGCCACAGGCACTGCCCTACGGCACGCCGTCTATGTATCGTACCTACTGGGCACAGGATGTCAACTATTCTACCGGCATGACCAACAACACCGAGAAAGGCTGGAAGACCATCGGTAGCAGCGACTACTGCGCCGAGAATACAATGGATCTTGCTCACATGGACATCAAGAACAGTACGCTTGCCTTGGTGAAACTGAACCTGAACAACTACTGGAGCTTCTATACGACCAGCGTGACAGGCACCGACGTTATCTACCAGCTGCCTGTGAACTATCAGGAAGAGGAAGGTACCAGTGCCCATGATTCGTTTGCTCCAAGTCTTGCACCTCGTATGGCTACGGATGATAGCCACTACTACGTGTCGTCTGCACGACCCATCGACGAATACCTGCGTGAGTGGCTCATGCAGACTAACAGCGACGCCCGCGACTGGGTGAATACCTACGCCGCAGGTGATGCCAGCCGTATCATCATCGATCTGGAAGCAAGTGACGGTACGAAAGCCGGTCCTCACGGAGGCGGTCTGGCTGTGGTAAAGTGTTCGCAGAAAGCCCGTACCAGCGGTACGGTAGGTGCCAATGCGTTTGACGCATTAGGTCTCAATGCCTACTTCGCCAGCAACATCACCGTCAACTACTACCATCACGGCTACTGCTACTACCTCGTACCCATCATGCACTTCGGAGACTCGCAGACACCTTGGCAGTCGGCACCCTCTATGACAGGAAGCACTGCAGCAGCTGCATACGGCAGCAACAATGCCGCGTATCTCGGTCGCTATGGTGTGGTAAGAAACAACTGGTACAATATATCAATAACTGGTGTCAGTCATGTAGGCTACTGCAATGCAGCCCTGCTGTTCGACAAGATGAAGGACCAGGCCGACGACACCGTAGAGCAGCTGCTCAATGCCACACTCGTCATCAGTCCGTGGACGGCAAATAATAATGTATTAACCCCCAACCCATAAAGCTCATGGGCCCCATAAGACTCATAAGTCCCATACGCCCCATAGGCCCCAGAAAAAGAAAGTGATTAGGAAAGCGAACATATTGACCCTCTGCCTGCTGTTAGCAACACTGCTGCTTACAGCATGCTACGACTACGACCGCTACCCGCATGACGCAGAAGAGCTGTCGAAGGAAGAGCGTCTGGCCAATGCCGATTCGCTTTATCTCAACCTCCAGATCGTTAATACTTCTGACGTCACTCGTGCAACCGAAAGTGGAAACCACTTGGAGAACGCCATCTACGATGGTATCCTCTGTATTTTCGAAGGAACTGACGCCGCCACGGCAACGCTCAAGAACGCTACGGCTATTGACCAGCTAATCAGTAATCCGAACCCGACAGGGGCTACGCCACGTGTTGGCGGAACAGAAACAGAAGTCAATATAACCCAGCGTTTGGCAGAGGGCACTCATGCATACGGCAGCAACCTCTATGTGCTTGCCCTGCTCAATACTACGGAATCTGGATTTTCGGTGGTTGGCAACACATTGAAGTTTGATGGTGCAGCAATCCCTGATGCCAATAATGACAATAAAATTACTTATTCAGATATTCAAGCACTTTCCATTAATTCTGTCGGCAGTACTGACGAGCATGTAGGTCTTTATATGACCAATACCTCCGGTCTGGTTCCCATCACTCCAGACTCCCACCTCTTTGATACCGAGAATGATGCTGCTACCCACTTCAGTACAGGTCATCTCACTATCAACGTATCACGTGCAGCAGCTAAGGTGATGATTGTTAGTGGCTTGGTGTCGGGTGACAATATTACCAATATCACTCTTAACGGCACAAGTACTAATGCTAAATTCCACACCATGCGCTGGATGCTTATACCAGAGCCTGGCTATACGGATGAAGATTTTACCGATTTCCATCAAAAGGCCTTAGCAAGCGGTCAAGCTGTCTATGTGAAGCCCGGTACCAGCAGTGTCGTAGTAGAGTTACAGATAAAAGACGGTTCTTTCCTGATAGATGAGGCATACAAATATGAGAATGGAGCTGATATCAAGTTCTACACCAGTACGAAACCTCTTGTTGATTACTTAAAAGAAGGATGGACAAGTACTTTCCATAATTTCTTCGAGGCCATCAGGCTACGAACAGCTGCTGAGGTGTTCCGCAATCCTACCTTCTATATCAATGATGATGGAACGGTCAGTGTTACACTTACCAATGACATGCTCACTGGCGAAGGAGAACAGGAGGATTTAGTCAGTCTTTCTAATGTAATCAAAGGCTTGTTGACCGGTTACCGCGATGGCAAGATGTACTATACTTTCTCCATAGGCACTTTGGCTGCAAACAACTCATATACGCTGACCTTCGACGACTCCAGTATCATCGGCATTGGACGGCCAACACCAACACCGATTCCGTAGGTATAAGTCTGGGAAGATAAAGAAGTTTAAGAATGATGAAAAAGGAAATTCAATATATAGCCGCAAGGCTCCTCACCCTCGTGCTACTGTTGACAGCAGGAGTCTATGGAACGTGGGGACAAAACAGATACTACCCCAAGTCGAGGATGACCTATATCGATGAGAATAACCGTACAACAGCTTATTATGAAATCGGTTGGGGCAGTACAGCAAAGGCTGGATATAATGTCATAGGGGAAGATGGTGGCTATCCTTTTGTGGTGGAGAGGTATTCTGGTGAGAATTGTATTACCTATATTGAATTAGATGCCAATCAGACTTCTAATGGAACTGCTATTCCTGCGGGAACAATTGTAAAGGCAACCCTACACGCTAAAGTTTCCGGATCTCTTGACAATCAGCGACAAACCACATGGGGCGTGGGTTATAATAACGAAGCATGGTGGGATAGCGGATTGACTTGGAATGACGCCTATTATCCAAGACATTTCATTAGACTGAATAATGAACTGACCACCTTTACATCAAGTGGAAGTGTTTTCGAAGACCGTATCTTCGATATCACTGATGCTATTAAGAACGACGGAGACCGTAAGGTTATCCTTTTGGTCTATGAAACGGCCGAGGGTGGCGGCTATATTAAGGAACCTTGGGTGGAAATCACCTATACCAATCAGCCAGATTGGAGCGTGGGAGAATTTACCATGGACCTGACGTGGGTGGACAACAACAACCGGTTCAGTGGTATGCCAAGGCTCTTCGATTCTAATGGAAACGACATCACAGCTAATGCTTCTTTCACTTATGATAACACCAATGTTGTAGGAGAAGGTCAATATCCAGATATACGTCTGAAGGGAACGGGCGACTGTACCGTGACGGCAAACTACAATGGTAATTACTATTCATATACCCTGCATGTAACGGCACCAACGGTCAGTGGTACTTATGACGCTTTCAACAACCAATATACTTTCGACAAGGTAGGTATCATAACCGACCGTACGTTTACTCAAGTTGATGGCGTAACCATGACTATCAATGGCGGCCCAACGGCTATGGTGGTTAATTCAACATTATATGGAACCACCATGACGACACTGAAGGTGATTGACGAGGGAGGTTATTCCCAGCCGAACCTCTGGGTACCAGATGGAGACCCTGCAAGAGTTGTACCCTGGGAAGGTAATAGGGGTGGTACATGGTATAAGTTTGTTCCCTCAAAAAATGGTCATATTTACTTTGAAGGTCATTTCGACGGAGCGAAATGGATTGATAATGGTACAGATACTAACAGTGGCGGATACTGGAGTACTAAAGACTTCGAGGTGGTGGCAAACCATACTTATTATTTGTATAATCCTAATTCAAATAATCCTGTTCCGCTCCTTCACTCTTACCGTTTTGAACCCGATGTGGATAGGAGCACGTTGAGCTTCGAGAACCCCAACCCCAACATCAGTGTTGAGATAAGTGAAGGCAGCTATACCAATGAGGCAATTTCTACTTTAGGACTGCCTGTTACCTATTCCCTTCAGTCGGGCAGTCAATATGCTACTATTAACGCCACTACGGGTGAGGTGTCGTTTATTAACAGCCAACTTGCCTCAGCGTCATTCCCCCTTACCATCACTGTGCAGGCTCAGACCAATGCATGGAACGGATATCCCGCTGCAACGGCGACCTATAACCTTGTTATCATCAAGAAAACGTGGATATTCAATAATAATGATCTGTGGGCAACAACTGGGAGTGAGCTGAGCAATACTTATTGGAATGGACCTTCCGGCTATACCGGAAATTATCGTGATGGTACATCTTACTATGGCCTGACTAAACAATTGAACGGGGAGGCGCTGACCAAGGACGGTACAAATGAATTGCATGAGACAAAAGGCCTACGCTTTACGACAGATAATGCAAGTAACCGATTAGGTATTGCTCCCCACGACCTCAATACAAATTACTTGTCAGTTCTCAATACCAGTATATACATCGACGATGTACAGGCAGGCCAGACGGTGACCATTGATTGGTACTCTACCCGCTCCTCAAGCGTAACCATCACAGATGCCAGTGGTAAATCCAATACTTATCAGGGAACGAATACGACCGCCAGCTTTACAACTACCACTGCTGGTACTGTAGTATTATCTTTTGGTGGCGTTGCGACTTATATTCGCTCCATCAAACTATCTTCACCTGTCAGAGCTACGGGTGAGCTGACCTATGCCAAGACATTGCTAAATGTTGGCGATACGGAGAACCGTACTGGCTATATCATTACTGATGAAGCAACGGGTGCTGATGCCAAGAACGAATATGGCGGCCCTGGGGCATTCCAGAGCAGCAACACCTCTGTACTCACTGTTGACGGCAGTGGTAACGTGACAGCAGTGGGAGAGGGTACCGCCTTTATTACTGCTACGGCAACCCCCAAGAACGGCACGACCCATCAGGTAGTGACGATGATAACGATGTTTGAGGTGACAAGTTCTGCCGCACTGCCATCGGCAACCACCCGCACGCGCACCATCAATGTGGGTAAGTTGCTTTACGAGGTGGGACAAAATGGCAAAAGTGCCAATGACAATCTTAACCGTACTGTGCCTGGTTTCACGCTGACATTCAGTGGAGGACAGGGCGTGAAGGTGAACAACGAGGAAAGGTTGACTTTGAGAAATCAGGATGGTTCACAGGGTATTATGACCATCACCCCACGGGCTTCCAACGGATCCAATGTGACAATTGCCAAGGTGAAGCTGTCTGTATCAAACCTTAGTGGTAGTCCCATGGTAAGCGTAAACGACGGAACAGCCGTGACTGTCACTGACGGTGTGTTGGAACTTGGTGGTATTTATGCCAACTCTGTAAATATAAAGGCAACGCAAGGGTCGTTTGATTTTTCCGATATCATTATTTATTATCAGTGCGATACCAATGTGGATGACTGCCTTGTCGAGACGAAGGTGGCTCCCGCCTTTAACTTCCCCGTCTATAAGCAGCATTTTATGCGTGTGCCTGGAGACAATCGGATTTTCGAGAATGACACTCCAACGTCGTCAGACCCGATGAACTTCCGTGCTAATGACTTTACCTACAAGTCGAGTAATACCCGCATTGCCACCATCGCTGCTGATGGTACGGGCGGTAAGCTTGTCGGTTCTGGAGAGGCTGTCATTACTGCTACCTTTGACGAAACCGACTACTTCGCGCAGTCAATGGCTACCTACACTGTAAGCAACACGTTGCTGCCTGGTGAGAGCTATGACAATATCAGCATGACCAATGGTCAGTTTATTCACGTTACAGCATCGGCTTCAGCCGATAACACGGTGCTGACCATGGAGAATGCAGCAAACGATTTGACGTACGGTACGGAACAGGAACGCCAGAACACTTATGTGACGGGTAATGTCAATGTGAATTTGAGAAATCAAACATCAGAGAATATTACCGTTTATTCATACCAAATCGTCACTCCGAACATTAAGGCATGGCTTTATTATGAGGGGCAGGAAGAGAATTTCAGCGCACAGGTACAGTTTACAGGCTTCCCCACAGGACCGATAGCAGGTTTCAAGGTGTTTGATTTCGCAGACATGAACAATCCCATTGACCTGACGGATGCCTATGAATGGACTGATGGTAGTGTGTTTGCCATACAAGCCATGGATGGCTATGCATTGATCAATCCCAATGGAGGGACTGATGCAACATGGTATTCAGGAACAGGCGATGCAAATACTCCAGCACAAGGAGAGTATGGGGGAGTATCCCAAATACGTCATGGACTGACTAAAAAGGCAGGTATGGCAGATGGCTATGCTGAAACTGTTACGGCCAGATCTGATGTGACGGTGATGACTTTCGGACCTAACAATAAAGTTGTATGGGAGTTTGAAAATCAGCTTGATAATACGGGTACCTCCGGGCAGATGGGGTCTCAGTGGAATTATACGAACCCTGGTACTGGCCGTGAGAAATTCTATCAGACTTATTTCGACAGTTTTATGCCTATCCTGAAGAATGGAGACGTGGCAAAGGACAACAACGTAGGTGTGCTCGTCCGTGGTGACATGCGTTACTACTGTGGCACTTCAGGCCTGAGACTGAACCTGACCACAGTTAACGCCCATATCAAATTCCCCGTCAAAGACGGTATGGAGGTGGTCATAGAGGTCGCTTCGTCATCAGCAGACGTAACCAATAGAATCTCTAATGCCAAGGAGGTAAAGGCTCCCTACGATCCCACTGATGAACTCTATATTCTGCGTGAAGGAGTAAACAGTCCTATCAATGCCTATTTCCTTGCTGCCTCTGACGGTTGCATGATTCTCGACCCAGGTGACAAGGTAGGTGTCTATATCAAGAGCATCACTCTGCAGGTACCTGAGTTGCACTTTGATGATGAGATAGTGACTGAACTAACCGGTAGTAGCAACCGCATCGTAAATTACCAGCCTTACAACGCCATTGGAGGACATACGCTGACCTATTCTATCAGGAATAACCAGTCGCATAGTCTGGATGACAATGACGGAAGCTGGAGTATTGATGCTATCGCACAGATTAACACCAATACCACTGGTGATGTTGAGCTCTTTGCTTATAAGGAAGGATGGGTAACGGTAGATGTGGTTGATAATCAAGCTACTGGAGTGGAGCCAAAGATAGGTAGCTATCGTCTATATGTGGTAAACTTGCATTTTGAACAGCCTACCTATTACCGTACTCTTGACGATAATGGAGAAACCTACTTCTGGGAACTTCCAGTGGGTCACGACAAGCTGAAGACCCCTATAGAGTTTACTATGACTTTAGGAGAAGGTAATCCGCGAGGTCGTTTGATGCAATACACCAACGAGAATCCTGCTTTGACCACTTACAGAATGACAGCTTATAGTACTGGTACTATTACGGTAACGGCTACTTCTGGTAAGGCGACAACTTCCTGTGATGTTGTGATAGGTGGCTTGTCATTCCAGGATGTTGCCCCCGCAGTAAGTGAAAGAGAGCTTCTGAATAATAACAATACGTTTAATAATCCTATGCCGTCGGGATGGGAAAGTTATCACTCATATACGTTTGATGTAAGTCGTAGTGCATACGATGATGCTGTGACATGCAATACACCCGTTGTTACAACTGTTGACGGAAAACCTGTTGTCCAGCTGACTGGTTTGGGAGGTCATGGCGCCATCCGTGTCATTGCTACTAACACATCGCTGAATCAGTCGGCACGCTTCGTGCTTACTTTAGCTTATCCCGCCTCATCGCGCAAACGCTGGTCCTTCTTCCGGGCAAAGGATCATTATGGCCAGTGGGGACTTGAAATCGGTATCATCGGCAACTACGTCGGCTACAATGATGTAGGTGCCAGTGCCACGGGTATCAGTAAGGTCATAAACGGTTACAATGGCACAGACAACAGTCATACATGGACTACAGCCAGCACATGGACAGAAATATTCCGTAAGGGAGCCGAGCTGCCACGTTGGGGTGTTGACCGACCGCAGAAGGGTGACAATGCATTCTATGTGCAAGAGACGGCAGGACTCCAGATTGAGACGGGTGAACAGGGACTGTATGTTGATCAGCCGGCACGCGACCCCAATGACAAAAATGCCTATAACCACATCGGCATTCACAATAACGCTTCCATTACCATCCCGAAACTGAAAGAGGGTGACTATATCAGTCTGAACTTGAGTCGAGTCATTCCTAACAATGGTGCTATCATGACTGGTCACAATGTTACTGATTTACGCGGAAAGCCCGTAACAGAGGAGTTTACCATCACTCGCTCACAGACAGACTGGAGTGGTCTTAACAGTGACGGAAGCCGTTTCATTCCTGGTTATTACACCTTTATTGCCCATGACATGCGTGCTGCCAATGATCCGGACAAGATAGCTCATCCTGACGAGTTTGATGTGACCTTTGAATTGCTTGACGAGGGTTATCTTGACGTGCTGAGTGTGGAAATCTACGACGGTGGCCGCTATAAGCACACTATGACGGAGATTAAGCTAAAGGATCAGAACGTCTCGGCACCAAACATCATGCTGAAAGAAGAGGATGAGGTGCAAGAGTTAAGGCTTGAATTCTGTCACCGGCTATGGTCAACATCTACCGGTCCGGCAGAGTACGTGTTCAAGGGTATGCAGGAGGATGTCGTAGAAGACTACACCAATCCTACAGAGTGCCGCTATTGGGTGGATGCTAACCTGACGCAGAAGTTGTTAAATGACCGCCAGAATCTTGATGTCGAACTGGATCACGTGAAGTGGTATTCAGAGCGTGGCGTGGAGTATGAAGACGGATTGCTGAAGGTGAAGAGCGGATACGGCAAGGTAGTGCTTCGCATGAATAACTACACTGTGGAAGGACGCTACCTCATCGGCTACACACCTGACTATATTCTCAACGTAGGTGTTATCCCTCATCAGGACTATCCACATACCTGGAACTTCACTAATATTTCTGGCGGTGAGGTGAAAGGAAAGGCCAATAATGTATATAACAACATTAAGAGCGATGGTGGCAACTGGATTCAAGTAGAACAAGGTATATATGAACTGAACACCGACTACCGTGGAGCCTCACTCTACGTGCCTGGAGGTGAACTGGTAAGTACTGACCGCATTCTTGGGCAGAGAGGAGAGAATCCTTCTGCATATCCAAATCGGGGCTATGACGAGCTGAATGGACTGGGTGTTGACGGCAAGATTATCATCCCCGTCAGTCCCGTTTCTGCATCGGCTCCTGTACTCCGTGCCCCACGTCGTGCAGCTGGTGATATTAACCACCTGTTGACCTATTCGATTGAAAGTACGAGTATTGTGGCAGAGACGGACTTGTCTGCTGGTAATGGAACCATCCTTTTCGGCTCGAATAATTTCCAACAGACCTCTTATTCTTCTACTGGCTATGGCTACTATTGTGGCGGTGGCTTCTATACCTACGTTAAACTGACTCCTCAGCGTGCCTTTAAGGCAGGCGATATTATCCGCATCAAGTCACATTCTGACAACGAACACGGTGGACTGAGTTTCTGGACTTCGGCAACGGATGTCATCAATCCAACTCCTAAACAATTGGTGTCACTTACGCTTGATTTGCAAGATGTTGAGGAGACGTTGGAATACGTTGTTACTTCAGGCGACGGCGTTGAGGGGTTGAGTTCCATCTGGGTGTATAATAATGGATTGAGCTCGTTCTTTAATAGTGTTGACATTATCGAGAATTACATGCCCGAGGACATGGGCTATAATCTATATACGTTCACAGAAACAACACTGACTGTTCCCGACTTGAACGCCAATGGTAAACAGGATTGGATGTACATCAGTGCTGATCACGCGCCTACGGCTGTTACCAATGCTACGGCTGTGATTGAAAATAGTGATCCCAACGGTCCCGATGCCAATACAGGCAACCAAGTCTATAAGTATAAGGTAACCAACCCAGGTGCCAGCTACGTCACCTTTGCTGCTGGTACCAATGTTTACCAGATAGGTGTCACTCATATCCTCAAAGAGATTCATCCCGTAGGTGGTACAGGTTGGGCAACTGAGAGTCGCAACCATTCCATTGACCATACGTTGACGGGCTATTTCACAGTGAATGATGTCGATGCCTTTAAGGTGAACTATGACAGCTATGACATGGAGACAGCTACTGTGGCACTGACACCAGTAGAGGAGGGTAAGGGTGTACCAGCCGAGACGGGTATGGTGCTACGTGAACTCGATGCCACTAACCTGCCGAAAGCCAATCAGGGCAAACTGGTTCCGTTGTTCTATCCCGCTGTTTCTACATCGTTGGTCAATGATATGGCATTCAGTGCAAGCACTTCTGGCAATATGATGTATCCGAACCTGAATGCGACGATACACGATAGTGAGACACAGGCTGTTGGCGGTTCAGACTTCACAAAATTCATCCTCACCAACGTACATTGGAAGTATAGTGTTGACAGTGAGTGGAGCAAGAATGGTGATGACTATGAGGAGGACCGGACTGGTAGATGGCAGGATCATGGCTCACCCTCTTTGGCTGATGCAGCAGGCTTCTATCGCCTGCACATCTGGGGTAACGATACCGATGACACGATGGCGGCAAATACCGCCTACCTGCTGGTGCCGACGGATAAGCTGCCCGTTGCCCTCTGGAACACGAATCAGGGCTCTGGTGCGCCAGTCTTCCGTAACTCTATCGGTATTCGCGACTATTCTGACATTGATGAGGAGGCCAAGACGATTCCTGACGACCCGACAAACGAGGAGGTGCTGGACGTCAACAATGAGGGATGGTACAGCCTGAACGGTCTGAAGCTCTCGGGCAAGCCCACCACTCCCGGTCTCTACATCCACAATGGACGCAAGGTCACGATTAAGCGAGAATAAAGCATGAGCTCGCTCATGTTTTATCGAGCGTGAGTGAGCTCGAGCTGAAAGCTCAAGGTCGTGATTAAGTAAGACCCCCCTCCTGACCTCCCCCGAGGGGGAGGAACTGGAAGCTCAAGGTCGTGATTAAGTGAGAGAAGAACCGAGCTTGCTCGAGTTCTTCCGAACGTGAACAAACTCGAACAGTAAGTTCAGGGTTGCGATTAAGTAATTTGTGTAATTCGTGAAATTCGTTGTTTCTTTCCGTCTGACACTCGGTGTCGTACTCATGCTGCTGACAAGTTGCAGTATGAGCGATGACGACAGTGCGGATGCCCATGTCGAGGAGTACGTGAAGGTAGGCGATCATGTGCCGTCATTCACGGTGGAGACGGTTGAGGCCGACGGTACGACATTGGCGTTCTCGACGGCCTCGCTGACAGGTGAGACGGTCATCGTGTTGTTTCATACGTCGTGTGGCGACTGCCAACGGGAGCTGCCCCGTCTGAACAGCTATTACCTGCGTCACCGTGATGATCCTGGCTTCCAGATGGTGGCTATCAGCCGTGAGGAGGAGGTGGAAAGCGTGAGCGCCTTCTGGCACGAAAGAGGTTTGTCAATTCCCTATTCTGCACAACCAGACCGCAGAATCTACAACTTGTTTGCGTCGGCAGTGATTCCCCGTGTCTATTTCTGTAACGCCGAAGGCATTGTAACCAAAGTCTTCATTGAGAAGATTGACGAGGAGCTGTAGGAGGCAGAACTGACATTACCCTCGGCAACAGTTTTATGTGAAAATAAATGGATAAAGATATGGTAATCTCATTTTCTTTGTGTACTTTTGTGAACTGAAAATACGAATAATTAAGATTATGAGTTCACAGATTAGTTTGTTGCAAACAATTCTTGAAAGCCCACGATCGGTGTTTACAGTGCAGTCATTAATGATGCAGACTGCTTGCAATGATACAAGCCCTTGAGTTATTCGCCGCATTTCCACAAATCAAGTAATTCACTTTCGGCAAGACATGACCCCCAATTTTCCCTAAAACTCTCGGCCTTAGTTCTTAGGTACAATAAGAACTGGATAAACTTGTACCTGACATCAGTGATGTTGGCGTTCTGGGTTAAAAAATCGCAGCTTTCCCTTTCAATACATTACGTAAAGATAATGCGCGCCAACCCATGCGACTGATAAGAGTTGAGAACGTGATACGGTCGTGAGCCGGCACTTCCAGCTGATATGTATCAGTCTGAGGTTCAACATCGTCAGCCAAGTCAGATACATCGTAGAAATACCCAACTTCGGGCAGCATATCCTCGGTAAGGTCTTGTGGTTGCAAAAGAGTTGTTGCAGTCAGCATCTCCTGTTTGGCAGTAACAACATACAATGCATTCTCAACTTCAGGATGAACGTATGCGTCACGAAGGTCGAGTTGACCACCTACAAATGCCATTAATCGAGGCTCGGAAATCTGTACCCCCAGATAGAGATATCCGTCCTCTGCATCATTCTTATACAAAGTGCAGAGGTAGTTGGTGCCTGTTGCATCAGCTGCCACCAGTATTTGTGGCACATCATAATATTCAAGCGTATTAATCAGTGTAAGAGGTCTCATAATTGCAGCATTGTTAAGTTAGACATTTGGAACGATTTTGTCCTCCATCAAGTGTAGTGGGAAAGATGTACACCAGTTTGTTTCACCACACCGTCACTCGGATTCAGTGTTAGTGCTATGATACCCTTGAACTGGCGAAACATTGGGAGTTTCAAATTCTTACGAGCTTTAGACTCATTATCAATGATTGATAATCCTACTGCCAATGGGAGCTTTTCGCCCCAATTTCGTTGAGGATCTGCCTCAGCGTAAGATTTGAAATCGTCTGCCGTATAAGAATCTGTCTGACTAACCAAGCGGAAAAACGGATGTTCGCTGGGGACCAGCACATCCTCAGGCGGACAGCCTACAGGCATTTCGCAAGTCCACTCTGGCTTGAATTCTTCGCAATAGGTATGGCGTTAACATCGTTATATCTTTATTGTTTGCGTGCAAAGATACAAACTTATTCTGAAAAATACAACTATTATTCGATTTTTCTATCAAATACTTACGTGACAACTATTCAAACACCTTGATGGCTTTTGTTCTATAATAAGGGACGTGCGTGCGTAATCCTATAATTCTTCCTTTTGCCAAGGGTGGTACTTTTGCTGAACAAAACCTTAGCTTTTGTTGAAGAAGACCTTTGGTTTTGCTGAACAAAACCTTAGCTTTTGCTGAACAAAACCTTAGCTTTTGCTGAACAAAACCTTAGCTTTTGCTGAACAAAAC
>CAJOQT010000052.1 GCA_905236875.1 uncultured Prevotella sp.
CACATCAGCGACCTCTCTTGGACCAAGAAGGTGAAGCACCCCAGCGAGTTCACTCAGGTAGGTGCCGAGATCGACGTCATCGTACTCGACATCGACAAGGAGAACCGTCGTCTCAGCCTCGGCCACAAGCAGCTCGAAGATAATCCCTGGGATGTATTCGAGGAGAAATATACCGTCGGCTCTGTTCATGAGGGTAAGATTACCGAACTGCTCGAGAAGGGTGCTGTGGTAGCTCTCGAAGACGGCGTGGAAGGCTTCGCTACTCCGAAGCACCTCGTCAAGGAAGACGGCACACAGGCTGCTGCCGGTGAGGAACTGCCGTTCAAGGTCATCGAGTTCAACAAGGATTCGAAGCGTATCATCCTCTCTCACAGCCGCACCTTCGAGGATGCACAGCGTGAGGAGAAGAAGGCTGCCGCTGCTGCCAAGAAGCCGCGTGTTGCCAAGAAGGACGACACTCCGAAGATCGAGAACGTCGCTGCCAGCACTTCACTGGGTGATCTCGACGTACTCGCTGAACTGAAGGCTAAGATGGAGAAGGGCGAGTAATTCCCCTACTCTCTTCATAACAAAAGAGGCGACCGTTTGGCCGCCTCTTTTGTTGTTATTAGGGGAGTTAGGAGGAGTTAGAGGGAGTTAGGGGGAGTTAGAGAAACGTAACCTTGCTGCGACAGCACTCTGTCTCGTCACTACGAACTATGCGGATGCAATACTCGTTGTCGGCAGTCTGCTCGCGATAAAAGCTCAAATGGTCTCCAGCATGTGCCTCAGCCACATAGGCGATCTCGAAGCGACGGATGCGGTGATCCCTGTACCACTCTAACGGCCATAGGTCGAGCACATGTTCGATATACTTGACAGAATTGATGTGGCCATTGATATCCACATCATTATAATAAGTTTCAATGGTACGTAACAGCTCCGCCTTATCGCCCATTTTCACCCGACCGCCCTTGTCAATGGGACAAGGCTTATCGTTAACAATCCAGTTGTTGATGGCACCATTGTCGATGCTGAAGATATCGGTCGGCTGACGGCTCTCCGTATCAATCATTGCCCAGATACTACGACCATAGCCGTATGTGTGGCCGTCGCTTCCCACAACGGCAAAGTTACGGGAGGTGAAATAACGCATGGCACTCTCCACCCACGTCTCAACCTGAAACTTGGCATACTGTGGAGGCATCTCTTCCATCTCGATGGCCAAACGTGAAAGCACCCACGAGCGATGGATGGTCATGAGATACTTCATGCCAAAGCCACGGGCCGTAGAGTGGAAGTCAGCAGCATTGAGCATGTGGTTACCCAGATGTCCCATGAAGAGGCGCCCCCCGAAATCACAGTGGAACGGCTCTGCCATGAACTCATAACGTCCAATCTTATCCATTAAACATATATTTATTCAAGTTTCTCAAATACGCAGATTTTTATTCTTAACAACGAATTTAACGAATGAAACGAACTTATGCTGCGCCCAGATAGCTACTAATTATATTCGAATGAAACGAATTTGTGCTGCGCAGTATTCGATAAATCCGAAAGAAATTCGTCTGAACGGGATAAAATTCGTATAATTCGTTAAATTCGTTGTCGTAAAAAACATGCGAAAGTTGTATTATATTTATTATAGGGGGCAAGTTAGCTGCGCTCCCTTTGCTCCAAAAACTCACTGACCTGCTCCTGTTTGCCACGTGTGACAGCAATACGACCACTACGGGTATATTGCAGCACACAACCGAATTCGTCGAGGGCACGATAGAGCGCGATAATGTCGTCAGTAATACCGTGTTTCATCACAATCACATAGGTGGGGTTCACCTCGATGATATGGGCATCGAAGCGGCGGATGGTACGTGAAATCTCAGGGTTTGCCAGCACCATTTCCGTAGAAAGCTTATATAGGCCAGACTCACGGATAAAAAGCTGATCGTCAGTAAAATAGTTCGCCTTAACCACATCGATCTTCTTCTCTATCTGACGAGTAATCTTGATAATCTGGTCCTCGTCGCTCCAGGCGGTGATGGTGTATTTATGTACTCCTGGAATACTCGATGCCGACACGTTCAGGCTCTCGATGTTCACCTGACGGCGCGTGAACACAGCAGTAATCTGGTTCAGGATACCTGCCACGTTTTCGGAATATACCAAAAGCGTATATAATTTCTTATTATTTTTCTCTTCCATGTGCGGTAGCAAATTCTTCACTTTTCACTCTTCACTTTTATATCTCCAGCATCATCTCATTGACATTCATGCCCGGTGGAGTCATCGGCAACACATTGTCCTCCTCCTTGATGGCACACTCCAAGATGAACGGCCCACTGGTGGCGAGCATCTTCTCCACAGCTTCCTTCAAGTCCTCGCGTTTTTCAACTGCAAGATAAGAAATGCCGTAGCCCTTGGCAATCAGTTCGTAACAGGGATTCATCATCTTCGTGAAGGACTTACGCCTCATCCAGAACATGTCCTGCCACTGGCGCACATTGCCCAGATAGTGGTTGTTCAGCAGAATCATCTTCACCGGAGCCTGCTGTTCCATAATGGTACCCAACTCCTCAATACACATCTGGAAGCCTCCGTCACCCATGAAGCAACATACCTGTCGGTCAGGGGCACCAAACGTTGCACCAATAGCTGCCGGCATACCATAGCCCATCGTGCCCAATCCGCCACTGGTACAGATGCTGCGCTTGTGGTGATACTTGAAGTAGCGCGTGGCGAACAACTGATTTTGTCCGACGTCAGTGACCAGCACTGCATCGTCTGCAGCCTGTTCAGCTACAGCGTTCACCACCTCACCCATCAGCAGCGGGCCGTCTTTGGGATGGATGGCAGGCTCGATGACTTTCTCGCGTTCCTGCTCGTCAAGCGGACGGAACGACTCGCGCCATGCCTGATGACTGCAGGGATTGAGCAGTGCCGTGATGGCGGGTAGCGACTCCTTACAGTCGGCAACAACAGCCACATCGGTCTTGACGTTCTTGTCAATCTCACTCTTGTCAATATCAAGGTGAATGACCTTCGCCTGTTTTGCATAGGTCTTCAGGTTGCCTGTCACACGGTCGCTGAAGCGCATGCCGATGGCAATGAGCACATCACATTCCTGCTCTTTCAGGTTGACGGCATAATTGCCATGCATACCCAGCATACCCACATTGAGCGGATGGTTACTTGGCAGGGCCGAGAGTCCCAACATAGTACGACCAGCGGGGATGTCGGCTTTCTCCAGGAAAGCCTTCAGTTCCTCCTGCGCATTGCCCAGCTCCACACCTTGTCCTACCAGTGCCAGCGGCCGCTGGGCACCATTGATGAGTGCAGCTGCCTGACGCACGGCATCGTCGTCGAGTATGGGATACGGCACGTATGAACGTACGAAATCAACATGCTTGGGTTCCCAGTCGATTTCCTCCACCTGTGCATTACGTGGGAAGTCAAGTACCACAGGACCGGGTCTGCCGCTACGGGCAATATAAAACGCACGGCTAACAGCCCACGCCACATCTTCAGCATGACGTATCTGGTAGCTCCACTTCGAAATAGGCTGTGCCACACCTACCAGATCGACTTCCTGAAAGGCATCAGTACCCAAGGCACCAATAGCCACCTGGCCGGCAATGACGACCATAGGCGTTGAGTCGAGCATAGCATCGGCCACACCCGTCAGTGTATTGGTAGCACCCGGACCACTGGTTACCAGTGCCACTCCCACCTCGCCACTGACGCGGGCATAACCCTCGGCAGCATGGGTGGCACCCTGTTCGTGGCGCACCAGGATATGGTCGAAGCACTTCTTCTCACCACGTGTATAGTCGAACAGCGCATCATAGACGGGCATGATGGAGCCACCAGGATAGCCGAAGATGGTCTTCACCCCTTCAGCCTGCAAGGCCCGCATCAATGCTTTCGCTCCAGTTATTCTGTCTCTCATATCTATTTTCTTGAATTGGTAATTAGAAAATTCATAATTACTTATTTCTAATTACTCATTTAATATTCTCACTCCTCCCTTATCTGCGCTCGAAACGCTTTGGGCGTAGGCACGCAGTGCTTTAGAAACTACACGGTTACGGCGCAATGGCTGTTGCGGACGTGCAGCTAACTCCTCGTCGCTCAGCTTTACGTTGATGCTGCGCGAAGGAATATCGATGATGATGATGTCGCCATCCTTGATCTTGCCGATATTTCCACCACTGGCAGCCTCTGGCGAGATATGTCCGATACTGAGTCCGCTGGTTCCTCCAGAGAAACGTCCGTCAGTAATCAGGGCACACTCCTTACCCAAGTGCATCGACTTAATATAGCTTGTGGGATAGAGCATCTCCTGCATGCCTGGACCTCCCTTGGGACCTTCGTGGGTGATGACTACGCAGTCGCCCTTCTTCACCTTTCCGCCAAGTATTCCCTCGCAAGCATCCTCCTGCGAGTCGAACACAACGGCAGGACCTTCGAAGTGCCACAGGCTCTCGTCTACGCCTGCCGTCTTCACCACACAGCCGTCCTGAGCTATGTTCCCGAAGAGCACAGCCAAACCGCCGTCCTTCGTGTAGGCATGATCTAAGTCGCGAATGCAGCCGTTGGCGCGGTCATCGTCTAGACTCATGTAGTAATGGTCCTGGCTGCCCATCTGGGTCGAGAAGTGGTTGGCGGGAGCGGCGAAATAGATGCGCGTCGGCGGGTTAAGCTGATCCGGCCCGAAGTAGTCGACATGCTTCGTCCAACGGGGAATGTCGTATTTCTTCAATGCCTCCTCGAGTGTCATGCCGTCCACGCGTCCACAACTGCCATCGATGAGACCGCCCTTGTTGAGTTCGTTCATAATGCCGAGAATGCCGCCAGCACGGTTACACTCCTGCACGCTATATTTCTGTGTGTTCGGAGCGAGCTTGCAGAGGCAGGGCACCTTCCGGCTCAGAGCGTCGATATCCTTCATGGTGAAGTCGACACCAGCCTCCTGAGCTACAGCCAGCAGGTGGAGAACCGTATTGGTCGAGCCACCCATAGCTATGTCGAGACTCATAGCGTTGAGGAAAGCCTGGCGGGTGGCAATGGAGCGCGGCAGCACCGATTCGTCGCCATCGTCGTAGTAGGCCAGCGCGTTTTTGACTATCTGACGTGCAGCCTGCTTAAACAGCTCTACGCGAAATACGTGCGTAGCCAATATCGTGCCGTTTCCGGGAAGTGCCAGACCGATGGCCTCCGTCAGCGAGTTCATCGAGTTGGCAGTAAACATGCCCGAGCACGAACCGCAACCGGGACAGGCACAGCCCTCCAGTTCCTTCATCTCCTCATCAGAGACTGACGGGTCGGCACCCTTTACCATCGCCGTAATCAGGTCGGCATTCTCGCCACGCCAGCGTCCTGCCTCCATCGGGCCGCCACTCACGAATACAGCGGGAATGTTCAGACGCATAGCAGCCATCAGCATACCAGGCGTCACCTTGTCACAGTTGGAGATACAAATCATGGCATCAGCCTTATGTGCATTCACCATATACTCCACGGAGTCAGCAATGATGTCTCGTGAAGGCAGAGAATAAAGCATACCGTCGTGGCCCATAGCGATTCCATCGTCGATAGCGATGGTGTTGAACTCGGCTGCATAACAGCCCATCTTCTCTATCTCCTGACGAACAATTTGTCCAATCTCATGCAAATGGGTATGACCTGGCACAAACTGGGTAAACGAATTGACAATAGCAATGATCGGCTTCCCGAACTGTTCGTGCTTCATACCTGTGGCAACCCACAAAGCACGGGCGCCTGCCATTCTTCTGCCTTCAGTGCATACGGCACTACGTAATGGATGTTTCATATTTTCGCTTATTTTTCTCTGCTAAATGAAGTGCAAAAGTACTGCTTTTTATTGGAAATACCAACAAAAACAAAAGATTTTTCATAAAAGACAGACAGCTTCACCTGAAGTCAAAGAAAAAATAAGCTGCAGCATAGCGGCGTGGAACTCCCCTGGCCGAACCCATTGTGGAGTTGTTGCGGTCGCGAACAGTTCCATCACTCTCTACCTTGCCGACGTATGAGTTGTTACGGTCACGTACCGTGCCGTCGCTCTCCACCTTGCCAAGATATGAGTTGCTGCGGTCGCGCACGGTGCCGTCGCTCTCAATCTTTCCCACATACGAGTTACTGCGGTCGCGGATGGTGCCGTCGCTCTCGAACTTGCCGGCATATGAGTTGTTGCGGTCGCGGATGGTTCCGTCCGACTCAATCTTACCTATTGACGTGTTGTTACGGTCACGGATGGTCTGTGAAAAGCTGGCCGATGACAGGCAGATAACAAACAGGAACAGAATAATTCTCTTGTACATAGTCAATTAAATTTTTATTGGTTTAGCTTCTTCAGTTTATGTATGGCATGCTCCAAGCTCTCCGTGGGCTCAATGATATTGTAGGCTCCCCAGAAGTCCGGCTCGTCGAAAAATGCCACTTTGTCGTAGAAATAGTCACGATAGCCGAAAGAGTCACGTCCGCGAATCGAGTGGACGTTATTACCCTGCAACTGCTCCGTCACCACCATCTCCGTCGTGACAGTATAGGAAGAGGCGAAGAGACGTCGTTTCCAGTCGCACTTAAAACGTATGACATTACGCACATAGCTGATTTGTGTCAAGCCATCAACGGTTTTGTAATTAATCGTGGTGGAAAGCTCCCTCGGATTGAAATGCAAGCCACGCGGCTTCCGTACCAGCATATATTCTGTGGCGAGTCCACGATCAGCCATATCCAACTGCAGTTCCACTCGCGTGAAGGCCAGCGACTCCTGGTCGATATAGAGCTTGCCATAGAACAAGGGACGCGTGAGGAGATATTTCGGTGAGAGGCTGATGACATACTGCGCCCGCTCTCCTATCTTCTCTGGCAACTCAGTCTTCAAGTTGTAATGAAACAGTTCCTCCTCATTGAGCAGCAGTTCTGAATTCTTCACGGCATCAAGCATGATAGGGATAATGGGACCACCCATCACCTTGACACCCAGCGTGTCGGACGAACGCGTGCTCATCAGCCTACGTCCCTTCACAATCTGAACAGCATCATACTGCGGACCATAGCGATAAGATGTCTTATACATATCGGTAACTGCTTCAGATACAGCAATAAAGCGTGAGCCTTTCTGTGCAGTTTCCCTATAGAAACAATGCATGAGCGAAGGTACTACAGGATAGTTTTCGGGAATCTTTCGGATGGCAGCACGGATAATCTCCAGCGGTTCATTGGCCGAAATGACCACCTCCTCTATGAGGATGGCACTGGGAACCATACGCACTTTCAGTCCTTCAGTCTGACTGCCAATGCTCACCCGCTGTGTGCGGAATCCCAGATGGGAGAAAACTATGTGGGTCGGACGAACAGGTGTCTTCAAGGTGAACTCACCGTCGTCGTTGGTCACCGTACTTAAACTTTCGTCAGGTGTTGATACGCTGACATGAGCCAACGCACGTCCGTCCTGACGGTTGACTACGCGTCCTGTCAACACCGTGATTCCGCTCTGCGCATAGAGAAGAACGGACAGGAACAGCGAGAAAAAAGTTAATCCTAGTTTTCGCATTTGTCCTAAATCAATGTCCTAAATCAATTATCGCTACAAAGATAAAAAATTATTTTCAATTATGAATCATGAATTATGAATTATTTTGTATCTTTGCAGCAAATTTTCAAAATCGACAATAAACTATGGGTGGATTTTTCGGCACTATCACAACAAAAGAGTGCATTAATGACCTGTTTTACGGCACAGACTATAATTCTCATTTAGGCACCAAACGTGCCGGTTTGGTAACCTACGACGAGGAAAAAGGCTTTAACCGCGCCATCCACAGCTTGGAACGCAACTACTTCCGCTCCCGCTTCGAAGACGAACTCAGCAAATTTGCCGGACGACAGGGCATCGGCGTTATCAGCGATACCGACCCACAACCCATCATTGTCAATTCACACCTTGGACGCTACGCCGTTGTTACCGTAGCCAAAATCAACAACCTGCCAGAGATTGCCAACGAGTTGCTGGCACAACGCATGCACTTCAGTGAGCTCTCTGCCAACAAGATCAACCAGACAGAACTGGTGGCACTGCTCATCAACATGGGAGAGACTTTCACCGACGGCATCAACCTCGTATATAAGAAGATTGAGGGTTCGTGTTCGATGCTCATCCTGACCGAAGACGGCATCATCGCAGCACGCGACTTCCTGGGACGCACACCCATCGTCATCGGAGAGAAGGAAGGGGCATTGGCAGTCTCCAGCGAGACGACAGCTTTCCCGAACCTCGACTATCAGGTGCTGCGCGACATCGGCCCTGGCGAGATAGTACGCCTGAGAGCCAACGGCATCGAAATATTACAGGAGCCCATGAAGTGCGAACAGATCTGTGCCTTCCTCTGGGTTTATTACGGTTTCCCGTCCAGTGACTACGAAGGCATCAACGTGGAACATGTCCGTGAGAAGAACGGAGAGATGCTGGGAAAAGAAGACGACGTCGATGCAGACATTGTCTGCGGCATCCCTGATTCAGGCGTCGGTATGGCACTGGGCTACAGCGCAGGTCACAAGATTCCCTACAAGCGTGCCGTCGTAAAATATACTCCGACCTGGCCGCGCTCATTCACGCCAGGTACTCAGACGCGCCGAGAACTGGTGGCACGCATGAAACTGGTACCCAATCCTGCCATTCTGAAAGACCAGCGTATCGTGTTCTGCGACGACTCCATCGTACGTGGTACACAGCTACGCGACAACGTGAAGACCTTTTTCGACTATGGTGCGAAGGAGGTACATGTTCGCATCTCCTGTCCCCCACTCGTCTATGGCTGTCCGTTCATCGGCTTCACATCGTCGAAAAGCGACCTTGAACTCATCACACGCCGCATCATACGCGACTTTGAAGGCGAGGACTCCATGAACCTGCAGAAGTATGCCACGACAGACTCACCTGAATACCAGCGCATGGTAGAGGAAATCGGCAAGCGACTGGGACTGACGAGCGTCAAGTTTGCCAAACTGGAGAACCTCATTGAAAGCATCGGTCTGCCGAAATGCAAGATATGCACCCACTGCTTCGACGGTACCGGCTATTGTCATGCAGAAGCTGACGATTGAGATTTGAAATCTGAAATATCATAATCCTACGTCTATTGTTTAACACTTTTCGTTTATGAATATCGGCCTATATACACTAACATCCGCACTACACGATGAACAAGCTGTCAGTGCAGTAAGAAATGAGTTCCTGAACAATATCAATGTCACCTTCGATTTCAAGGGTGACGACTACGACGACTTCGGTTGCCAGCCCCTCAGCATCATCTATGTATGCACAGGAGGCACGGAAGGTATCTTCCGGCAACTGCTACCACAACTCCGGAACCGCTACCACAAACCGTTTTATCTGCTGGCATCAGGCAAGAGCAACTCTCTGGCAGCTTCCCTGGAGATATTGTCCTATCTCCGCCAACAGAACCTGAAGGGAGAAATCATACATGGAAGTGCCGAATACATCACCCGTCGCCTCAACCTGCTACAGCAGACGGCAGCCGCCAGACAACAGCTTGAAGGATGCCGGCTGGGAGTGATTGGCGCGCCATCCGACTGGCTCATCTCCAGCCATGCAGACTACAATGCAATAGAACACCGGCTGGGCATCAAGCTCATCGACATCCCCATCAGCGAACTGCTGGAAGCCATCGGTGATTCACAGCCGGACACCGACCGGATATACGAGGCACTAAAGGCACTCATCGACCACTATCAACTGCAAGGTTTCACGCTACGCTGCTTCGACCTTCTCACTGCTATCCGCAATACAGGCTGCCTCCCATTGGCCAGACTGAATGCCGAAGGCTATGTGGCTGGCTGTGAAGGTGATGTGCCTGCCATGCTCTCGATGATGATTGCGCGTTCACTGACGGACTACTCCGGCTTCCAGGCTAACCCTGCCACCATCGACCCGGAGACAGGCGAGATACTCTTTGCCCACTGCACCATTCCCCTCAACATGGTGGAACGCTACGAGCTGGACACCCACTTCGAATCAGGCATCGGCACCGCTATCAGAGGCTACATGCAGGAAGGTCCAGTAACGATATTTAAAGTCTCTGGTGACCTGACACGCCATTTCATTGCCGAGGGAGAACTCATACGTAATCAGGCCAAGCCTGACCTCTGTCGTACGCAGCAAGTTATCCGTTTGAATGACAGGCAGCAAACCGCCTATTTCCTGACAGAACCCATCGGCAACCATCACATCATCCTGAAAGGACACCATCAGGCACTGCTTGAAGAACTGTTGAAAACCACCAACTGTTAGACGCTCACTTTACACATGACAGAGAAAGAAAAAATGCTGGCTGGCAAACTCTATTCTGCCGTCGATGCCGAATTATTGAAAGAACTGAACGAAGTCAAGGACATCATTCATGAGTATAATTCCCTAAAGCCTTCAGAGCGCCAGAAACGTCTGCAGATGTTAAAGAGCATTCTGGGATATTCCGCTGACGACGAAGTGTTTATCAACCAGCCTTTCTATTGTGACTACGGCAAGCACATTAGCGTTGGAAAGCGTTTCTTTGCCAATTTCAACTTCACCGTTCTCGACGAAGCTTATGTCACCATCGGCGACGACTGTTTCGTTGGTCCCAATGTCAGCATCTACACCGCCTGTCACAGTACCGATCCTGAAGAGCGCAACAGCCGTCAGGAATGGGCACTACCCGTCAACATCGGAAATAATGTGTGGATTGGCGGCAGCGTCACCATCCTACCAGGCGTCACCATCGGCGACAACGTCACCATCGGTGCCGGCTCCGTCGTCGTCAGCGACATCCCGTCAGACAGCGTCGCTGTGGGTAATCCCTGTAAAGTCATCAAGAAAATCGGTTATCGAAAACTTTGAGTATCCTCATATAACCCTTCAACTTCATACAACTACCCGATAAGTTTCTGGAGTTGCCAGTCTGTGGCTTCAGGCAGAATCTTCCTGAAATGCTCCATCAGACGGCGATATGATTCCAGAGGCGTATGCGGACACTGACAACACTCCCGTCCGAAAAGCGTTTCCGGGGTTGTCAACAGCGACCACCCCCAACCATATTCCCGGCCATGCTTATCTACAGGATAGACGAAATCCTCTGTAACGATATAGCAGCCCATCTGCAAACGGGTGACGTAGCCGTCGAACTTACTACGCATCTTCGTACCGTCAAAACCACAAGCCGCTCGCAACTCACGAGTAATCAGGCTGCCGTTTTCCTGCAGCGTCTTCAGGATAGCGTCCTCAATCGTCCCCTCTTCAGGCACAGGATGCTTGCTGCGACGGTAGTTATAGAAGTCGGGCCACCACTCACGACTGATGAAACCCGCTTTCTTATCGAAGAACTTGCCATAGACACAGCTCCCGTCTGTAACAACCGGTCCCTTCCATTTCCATAATGGCCAGTCCCAACCGCCATCAGGAAACACCACATAGCGGCAGTCGTCGGTGACGACCTCTTCTGCCGAAAAACCCCTTACGACACTTTGTAACAGAGGCAGAAAACCCACCTCCTGAATAAATGCCATCAGTCCGGCTGCCGAATAAATTCCTGTTGCTGGCGTATCCATATCTTAATTATGAAACCACATTGATAGGACTACCCGCAGCAAACGCCTTGACATTGCCGACGGCAATAGCAACCAGACGGATTCGTGCCTCAAGCGATGCCCATGCTATATGTGGAGTGATGTATGCATTCTTACATGACAGCAGCGGATTATCTGCCTTAGGAGGCTCTTCTGTCAGCACGTCGGCACAGAATGCCTTCAGACGATTTCCGTTAAGTGCATCGGCAACATCCTGATCGTTCACCAACGGTCCACGACCCGTATTGATCAGGATGGCCGTAGGCTTCATCATTTGAAGTGTCTGACGATTTATCAGATGCTTGGTAGCAGGAGTCAGCGGACAATGCAAACTGACGATATCACTCTCGGCAAGCAACTCATCCATCGCCCTCTTTCCAATATACGACGGCAATTGGTCGGCAGGCTTGCTGGTAAATGCCAGCACCTTCATGCCAAACGCATTGGCGATGGCTGCCACACGCTGGCCGATATTACCAAGTCCTATGATGCCGAAGATCTTTCCTGCCAACTCTGTCAAGGGTGTTTCCCAATAGCAGAAGTCAGGACTGGCAGTCCATTGTCCCTTACGGTTAAGGCTGGCATATCGCTCCGTATGGTTGGTGACGGTCAGCAGATGAGAGAATACCATCTGTGCTACACTCTCCGTGCTGTAGGCAGGAACGTTGGTAACGATGATGCCACGCTCTCTGGCGGCCTCCAGATCTACGACATTATATCCCGTAGCCAGCACACCGATGTACTTCAACTTGGGCAGTTGCTCTATCTCCTGTCGTCCAAGCAACACCTTGTTGGTCAGTACTATTTCAGCATCTTTGGCACGCTGCACCGTGTCCTCGGGCCTCGTACGGTCATATACTGTCAATGCTCCCAATTCCTTGAGCCCGTCCCAGGAAAGACCATCTGAACCGGTATTGTCTTCGTTATTCACGACCAGGTTATCCAGACATGTCTGGCAACACTCACTACTCCGTCCGATTGACGTATAGCTGTCAAGTATTACAATGTTCAATTTCATAATAAATCTCAAAATCGGTTACAAAAATACACATAAATATGCAGAATTCATAATAAATGACTATCTTTGCTGCTGGATTTTATTCGCTTTTCACAGAAAAGTACATTATTTAGGAAAAAAGCCTGATGAAAAAAACGATTTTACTGCTAACCGCATTGCTCGTCACACTATCGGGCGAGCTGTCCGCACAGAGGGAAGTGCCGGCTCCACAGAACGTTTATACCCGAAAGAGCCTGTCACTCAATGGCGACTGGAACTATTTTGCTGATGTCCAGGAACAGGGATATTACGACTACCGCATGAATCCTACTCCTTGGGGCTTCTTCCTGAACGCCAAGCCGCAACAGCCGTCAGACCTCATAGAGTACGACTTCGACGCATGTCCCACGATGCACGTGCCAGGCGACTGGAATACCCAGGATGAACAACTGTTCCTCTACGAGGGAACGGTGTGGCTGAAACGGGACTTTGATATCGTAAATCTCAAATCCTCAGAACGTCAATTGCTTTATTTTGGTGCCGTGAACTACGAGGCCATTGTCTATGTCAACGGTAAGAAGGCCGGCCGGCATGTGGGCGGATTCACGCCATTCTGCTTCGACGTGACCGGTCTGGTGAACGAGGGAAAGAATTTCGTCATCGTAAAGGTCGATAACAAACGGCATGCCGACAATGTACCCACACAGATCTTCGACTGGTGGAACTACGGCGGCATTACCCGCGATGTATTGCTGCTCACCACTGGCGAGACCTACATCGAGGACTACACATTAAGCCTCGCGCCTTCCCCGCAAGGAAAAAAGAGACGCACGATAGATTTCTCCCTGTCACTGAATCAGGAAAAAGCCGGACAGGAAGTCACGCTCTCCATTCCTGAACTGAAAATAAACCAGAAGTTCGTAACCGGTGCTGACGGTCGCATCAGCTCTCAACTTTCAACTCTCAGCTCTAAACTGATCCTTTGGTCGCCTGAAACACCCAAACTCTATACCGTTGAGATAACCTGTGGCGATGAGCTGATCAGGGACGAGATAGGTTTCCGAACCATTGAGACATGCGGCCGACAGCTGTTGCTCAACGGCAAGCCCATCTTCCTGCGAGGTGTCTGCGCCCATGAAGAGACGGCCTACACGAGTCGCAGATGCAACAATGCCAGTGATGCCGACACGCTGCTCAGCTGGGCTCGTGACTTAGGCTGTAACTTCCTACGCCTGGCCCACTATCCCCATAACGAACACGCTGTCCGTGAGGCGGAACGACAGGGATTCCTACTATGGTCAGAAATTCCCGTCTATTGGACCATCTCGTGGCAGAATGCCGGTACCTATGCCAATGCCGAGCAGCAGCTGCGCGACATGATACGCCGGGACCATAACCGTGCCGCCATTATCATCTGGTCATTGGCAAACGAGACACCCCACAGCGATGCCCGCGACCAGTTCCTCAGCCGTCTGGCAACCACTGCACGCAGCATGGACAGCACCCGTCTCATCTCGATGGCGATGGAGGTGACAGGTGCAGCAAACTACGTAAACCGCCTCAACGACAATATGAACAAGTATGTCGATGTCGTCAGCTTCAACCAATACATCGGGTGGTATCGAGACGTAAACGATGCGCCCAAGATGAAATGGGAGATTCCCTACGAAAAGCCCGTCATTATCAGCGAGTTCGGCGGTGGCGCAAAGGCAGGACTGCACGGCGATAAGGGACAGCGCTGGACAGAGGAATTTCAGGAGAATCTCTACATTGAGAATCTCGCGATGCTTGAGAAGATCGAGGGACTTGCAGGCACCTGTCCCTGGGTTCTCAAGGACTTCCGTTCGCCTCGTCGTGCCCTGCCTGGCATTCAGGATGGCTTTAACCGCAAGGGTCTTGTTTCTGACCAAGGTCAGCGCAAACGTGCCTTCTACGTGTTGCAGGGATGGTACAAAAAGAAAAGACAGTAACTTAACGAACGAAGACCATGCATTGCCCTACCCTCTTTTATCGTATTGTTTGCTGGCTGGCAGCAGCGCTTGTGCTGATTGCTGTCGCCAGTTGCACAGACCGTCAACGTCCTTTTGCAATAGAGCGCGATGACTATTATCACGCCGACTCTATCGCGTCTGCCGTTGGCGACGCACGCGATTATCCGCGTCTGTTGGAAGTTGCCGATAGCCTTGAGAAGAAAGGTGAGCTTCCAAAGGTAAGAGCAATCTTCTACTGTACCGTAGCCTATAATATGCTGGGGCAGCACCGCGAGGCACTGAACCTGTACTACAAATTGGCCAACATCGATACAAAGGAACTTACCTGCAGGGCCGACTTCGATGCATATATCTATACTTACAAAGACTACGTGCGCCTGCTTTGCGACATGAGACGCTACGACCGTGCACTGCGCGAGGCCTACAATGCCGACCGCAAGCTGAAGGCCGCTGGCTACGATTCTTTTGTAAGCCATCACGACATCGCTCAGATGATTGGTGAGAGCCAGCTATATCTGGAGCAAGCTGACGAGGCCGCCAACAGCTTCCAAGAGTCACTACGGGGTATGCATAAACGTCTTTCTACTAACCACGATCCGATAGACCTGCGTGAGTGCCAGAAAACCATGAACGCCATTGCCAAGGCCTATATCCATACCGGCCGGTATGACGAAGCCACACCATGGATACTGCGACAAGACTCACTGTATGCTGCTGCCGACACTCATCCCCGACGAGATTCCGTTTTTGTGGATGAGATGAAAGCAGACATCAACTACAGTAAAGCACTGCTGGCTCATGCCAAAGGTCACGATGACGAAGCGGAAGGCGCCTATGCCGAGTATCTGGCTACTAAAACTGCCCAACAGCTGGGTAACATTATCAACAGCAACGAATACCTGATGCAGACCCATCGTTATGAAGAGGCCGCCCGCAACTACATGCTGTTAGACAAGTACCTGCTTGAGAGTGGCTACAAGGCCGACATCGAGAACTTAGGGCGATACATGATACCTAAATACCGTGCCAACCTGCTGGCCGGACACATGGACTCTGCCCTCCGTGTCGCCTCCATAGTGGCTCAATACTACGACACTGCACTCGTACGGCAGAAGGCAAGCGATGCCCACCTGCTGGCAACCATCTATGACACCGAGGGAAAGGAGCGTCAGATTGCCGAACAGCGTGCCGAGTTGTCGCAACAGCGTCTGTTTACCGTCGCCATCGTCATGGTTGTTATCATCATATCCTTTTATATCTATACTATCCAGCGACGTAAGGCATACCGCAAGCTTGATGCCACCAACCGGCAGCTCATGCTGGCCAATGAGCGCGCAGAGGAGTCATCGCGCATGAAGACCAAGTTCATCCAGCAGATATCCCATGAGGTACGTACACCTCTCAACGTTCTTTCCGGATTCAGTCAGGTGCTGGCCACCCCCGACATCGAGATAGGATATGACGAATTACAGGACATCAGTCAGAAGATTGTAGATAATAGTGAGCGTATTACCCAACTGGTGGATAAGATGCTCGACTTGAGCATGATATACAGCAATGCAGACATCGAGTGCCACGACCAGGTAAGCCCTGCCGATGTGGCGGAAAAAGCCATTGATATGAGCGGCATCAGCCAGGCCAAACACCTCGACTTCCAGCTGCAAGTGTCGCCCGAGGCCCAGTCGCTAACTTTCGTCACCAATCAGAAGTCGGCTGTCAAGGCGTTGGTCCTGCTGCTCGATAATGCCATCAAGTTTACCCACCCCCTGGCATTCACGGGGCGAAAGAGCAACACCTCCAAAGAGCATGTAAAACTGGACATCAGCGTAAATCAACAACAGGTGATCTTTATGGTCGAGGACACAGGCATCGGTGTCCCGCCAGAACAGGCAGAAAACATCTTCACTGAATTCGTACAGCTCGACGAGTACTCTGACGGTACAGGCATAGGCATCTCCATTGCCCGTTGGTTGGCACGCCACATGAATGGTGACATCAGGCTCGACACCTCTTACACTGCCGGTGCCCGATTTGTGATGTCACTCCCGAAGGATGCCAGTCAAGACCTCTCTGAAAACCTTATTACGCAATAGGGACGCCCAGTAGGACGTCCCTGTCTTTTTTATTCCGAAAGCCAAACTACCTTAACGGCGGCCTCCGTGATGTACTGGAGCGTGATGTCCATGCGTGTTTTGTGCGATATGCCCTGGAGCGTGATGTGGAGCATCGTGTCTTGGAGCGTGGTGCCTCGGAGCATTGTAATGACGTGCATGACCACCCCTATAGCTCACAAACACTGTCGGATGGTGCCTGAAGAACCTTGTTCTGTCATAGTGGCCATATACATGGAGCGTCCATGCACCGTTGTGCCAGCTGACGGGACGATAGAAGTAGTTCAGAGCCACATACTTGTCATACTGCCAGCTGTTCAGCACATAGCGGAGGTCAGCATTGCGGCGATTCCACCAAGGGCCGAGAACATCGGCATGTCCGTTCACACTCATCAGGTAGTCCAGATTGATCTCATAGACGGCATCGTACTGGGCATCCGTCAGGTTCAGTTCATAGGCCATCTTGTCCGAAAGGAAGAGAGCCTCGTTCTTTGCTGCATGATAGCTCATTGCGTTGGCCGTGATAGCCATTACCATCATCATAGCCAGGGTAAACATCTTCTTCATAATCTTATCTCCTATCTTTAAATTGTTAAACTTTGTTTGACCTTTTATCTGTTTTCATCGGCAAAGTACGGCATTTTTAGGGAGGATTCAAAAGGAATCTTCCTAAAATGACTTACGCGAATCCCTAAAGTTTAGTGGGGAAATCCCTGCACAGGTTGAACCAAAGATTTCTTTAGTCAACGGAATTAAGACAGTTCGTAAACGTATCTGCTTACGCCTGGAGAATAGTAAAAAAGTTTGGAGGCTCCAAACGGGTCGAATTATGCGATAATTCTCCTTGAATTATGCGATAATTCTCCCTGAATTCCGCTACTATTCGAGATACCTCCCTTTGGTCTTCTGAAACACCGATAGGCACTGATAGAGTAATATCGCAGACAGCGAAACGTAACCTCACAAGCAGTGAAACGAGTCCTATGCTGCATCTTCGACAAAGCCCATCTTCGACGACGAAGTCAATGAATGTTGAATGTCTTGGCAACAAGGATAATGAAACCCGAGACAACCATAAAGAGAGGTTGTGCGTTAAAAAAAAATAATGTTGTACGGACAATGTGCTGTGTTCAGCGAAAAAGAAGTATCTTTGCATAATCTTACAGAAAACATTTAAATATAATATTTAATAGATATGAAGATTTCGCACATTGAGCATCTGGGCATTGCCGTCCAGAGCATCGAAGAGAGCCTGCCGTTCTTCACGGACGTACTGGGTTTGGAGTGTTATGCAACAGAAGTAGTGGAGGACCAGAAAGTGAAGACGGCCTTCCTGAAATGCGGTGAGGTGAAGCTGGAACTGTTGGAGCCGACATCGCCTGAGAGCACTATCCAGAAATGGCTGGACAAGGGAAACAAGGGCGTACACCATGTGGCCTTCTGCATAGAGGACGGCGTAGCCAATGCATTGGCTGAGGTGAGCGAGAAGGGTGTCCGTCTCATTGACCAGGCTCCGCGCAAGGGTGCCGAGGGTCTGAACATTGCCTTCCTGCATCCGAAATCCACCTGTGGAATTCTCACAGAGCTTTGTGAACACCCCTAAGAGATTTACGATTGACAATTGATAATTGATAATTGAAATAGAACAACAATGAGTAAGCAATTAGAAAAAATCAAACAGCTCATTGCCAAACGCGAGCAGGCTCGTCTGGGTGGTGGTGAGAAAGCTATTGAGAAGCAGCACCAGAAAGGTAAATACACAGCCCGTGAGCGCATTGACATGCTGCTCGATGCCGGCTCGTTCGAAGAGTACGACATGTTCAAGGAGCATCGCTGCCACAACTTCGGCATGGAGAAGAAGCAGTTCCTTGGCGACGGTGTCGTAGCTGGAAGCGGTACCATTGACGGCCGACTGGTCTTCGTCTTTGCACAAGACTTTACCGTTCATGCCGGTTCACTCTCTGAAACCATGAGCCAGAAAATCTGCAAGGTCATGGATATGGCCATGAAGATGGGTGCTCCCGTCATCGGCCTGAACGACTCTGGCGGTGCACGTATTCAGGAAGGTATCAACGCTCTGGCCGGCTATGCCGAGATCTTCGAGCGTAACATCCTGGCATCGGGTGTCATCCCACAGATCTCGGGTATCTATGGTCCCTGTGCCGGTGGTGCCGTATATTCTCCTGCACTGACTGACTTCACGTTGATGATGGAGGGTATCTCGTATATGTTCCTCACTGGTCCGAAGGTGGTGAAGACCGTAACGGGCGAGGACATTGACCAGGAGCATCTGGGTGGTGCCAGCGTTCACTCCACGAAGAGTGGTGTGACCCACTTCACGGCCAAGACCGAGGAAGAGGGTATGCAGATGATCAAGGCGCTGCTCTCGTACATTCCTTCCAACAACATGGAGACGGCTCCACGCAAGAAGTGTACCGACCCCATCGACCGTCTGGAGGACTCGCTCAACGAGATTATTCCTGAAAACCCCAACGAGGCTTACGACATGTACAAGGTGATCGGTGCCGTCGTTGACGACGGAGAGTTCTTTGAAGTACAGCCGAAGTTTGCCCGTAACATCATCGTGGGCTTCGCACGCTTCAACGGACAGAGTGTCGGCATCGTGGCTAACCAGCCGTCATGCTACGCTGGTGTGCTTGATGTTAACGCCAGCCGCAAGGGTGCCCGTTTCGTCCGTTTCTGCGATGCCTTCAATATTCCTATCGTTTCACTCGTCGATGTTCCTGGATTCCTGCCCGGTACTGGTCAGGAGTACAACGCCGTCATCCTGCACGGTGCCCAGCTGCTCTATGCTTATGGCGAGGCTACCGTTCCCAAGATTACCGTTACACTGCGTAAGTCGTACGGTGGTTCACACATCGTGATGGGCTGTAAGCAGCTGCATACCGACCTGAACTACGCATGGCCATCGGCAGAGATTGCCGTGATGGGTGCTGCAGGTGCCGCTGCCGTGCTTTACGCCAAGGAAGCCAAGGCCAAGAAGGAAGCCGGTGAAGATGTCAAGGCCTTCATCGCCGAGAAGGAGGACGAGTACAACGAGCTATTCGCCAATCCGTATCAGGCAGCCAAGTACGGCTACATTGATGACGTGATTGAGCCGCGCAACACTCGCTTCCGCATCTGTCGCGGTCTGGCTCAGCTGGCTACCAAGCGCGATGCCCTGCCAGCCAAGAAGCATGGTAACATACCAATGTAATTTTCGAATGACGGATTTTCGATTTTCGATTTAATCATATCGGGAATCGAACTTCCGCCTATTGAGTAATCAATCGATAATAAGCAAATCGAAAATAAAAAGGTATGAAAATCGATAATTTAGAAATAGGTGCAGCCATTGCAATGGCATTGCACGAGTTCAAAGGCAATAATGTCCACGACAAAGAGACGGGTATCATCACCATTGCGGAGAAGACGACCCAGTGGAACGGCTATGCCCTAACGATGACAGAACACCCATGAGTAATTTACTATTGACGGATTTTCGATTTTCAATTGAATAGAACCGAGCATTGGAAGTCCGCCAATAAAGTAACAAATCGAAAATAAAACAACCGAAAATGAAGGAATACAAATATACCATCAACGGCAACAAGTACGAAGTTGAGATTGGAGAAATCGTAGATAACATTGCTGCCGTGAAAGTGAACGGCGAGGACTTCAAGGTGGAAATGGAACCTGAGGCAGAACCGGAGAAGAAGAAAGTAGTACTGGGTCAGCCGAAGGCAGAACCCGCAGGCGATGCTGCACCCGCTGCTGACACGGCAAACGTGAACACGAACAATGCGGTGAAAGCTCCCCTACCCGGCACCATCATCGAGATCAAGGTTGCCGTTGGCGACGAAGTACAACCCGGCGATGTCGTCGTTGTGCTGGAAGCCATGAAGATGGCGAACAACCTGGAAGCTGAAAAGGGCGGAAAGGTAACAGCTATACTCGTGAAGCAAGGACAGAGCGTCATGGAAGACGACGCACTGGTAGTCATTGAGTAAGGTTATAAGATAAAAGTGAAGAGTGATAAATTTGCTGCCGCCATGATTGTCCGGTAGGAAATTTATCACTCTTCACTTTTATCTTTTCCTTTTATAAAGTGTTTCCTTCTTTGGGAAACACGATGGTAGGCTTGAACGTCTTGGCCTCTTCAAAATCCATCAAGGCATACGAGATGATAATACACACGTCGCCCACCTGTACCCTGCGTGCCGCAGCACCGTTCAAACAGACAGAACCACTGCCACGCTTACCTTTGATGATGTAAGTCTCAAAACGCTCGCCATTGTTGTTGTCAAGCACTTGGACCTTCTCGCCGGCTATCAGGTTTGCGGCATCCATCAGGTCCTCGTCAATGGTGATACTCCCCATGTAGTGGAGGTTAGCCTCCGTCACTGTCACACAGTGGAGCTTCGACTTCATTACTTCTATCAACATCTGTTTTATTTATGATTTGTTACTACGGCGGTAGCGAACATAAATTACTAACTCTTATACTTAATATGATCGATGAGACGGATGGGTGTCTTACCACAATAGACCGTGATACAGCCGACGACACTGTCGGACGACTCCCAGCTGTCAATGTCGAGGAGCGTGTTTCCGTCAACAATGGAGAAATACTCCACGTCAAGACCGTCAATGGCATTGATATCGCTGACTACCTTGTCGTGCGTTTCCTGTACGGTGTGATCCTTGGCATATACCAGACTATTCTTCAGTGCCTTGTAGATATTGGGTGCGATAGCACGTTCTTCCTTGGAAAGCAACGTGTTACGGGAGCTTTTGGCCAATCCGTCCTTGTCACGGACAATGTCACATTCCACAATCTCAACGGGAATACCAAGATGTCGGACCATCGCCTTCACCACGGCAATCTGTTGCCAGTCTTTCTCACCGAAATAGGCACGAAGGGGTCTGACGATATAGAACAGGCGGCTGACCACCTGACAAACACCATTGAAATGACCTGGACGATGTGCTCCTTCCATAACTGTTGATACAGGAGGATACTCGAACTGACGCGTGTCAGGAGCAGGATACATCTCCTCGACAGAAGGAGCCAAAACCAAGAGGAACTTATTATTTCCGCTTCTCGTATCCAATGAATGATCCACTTTACGATTAACGATTTCGAAGGTTTCCTCCAACAGCGCACAGTCTGCCTCCAGCGTTCGCGGATAGTTCTTCAGGTCATTCTTGTCGTTAAACTGTGTGGGATTGACAAAAACAGACACTACGGTTACATCGTTCTCCTCAATACTGCGGCGGACCAACGAGGCATGTCCCTCGTGCAAGGCACCCATCGTAGGCACAAGACCGATGGTCTTACCCTGTTTTCGTTCGTCGAAAAGCGCATTCTGCAAATCTACAATCTTATGAAAAACCTTAACCATTGACAGATTTCATTTTATCATTAGAGCGTGCAAAATAACAACATTTTTATCAAATAAGAAAGAAATATCGTGAAAATATGCCAAATAAGTGGCTAAAAATCCTAAAAAGCGTCTTAAAATTCCGATTTCTCCATATTTTTTCGTACCTTTGCAATACTAAAATATAAGAAAATGGCAAAGAGAATATTATTCATCAATCAGGAAACTATACCTTACGTACCTGAGACCGAGTTGGCAGTGATGGGCAAAAAAGTTCCCCAAGCCATTCAAGAAAAAGGATACGAAATACGTACGTTCATGCCTAAATGGGGTAACATCAATGAACGTCGCGGGCAGTTGCATGAGGTGCAGCGCCTTTCAGGAATGAACCTCATCATCAATGATACCGACCATCCCCTCATCATCAAGGTTGCTACTATCGTACAGACTCGTGTACAGGTTTACTTCATCGACAACGACGACTACTTCTCCAAGCGCCAGATGCTGATTGACGAAAACGGAGCCGACTATTCCGATAACAGTGAACGGACGATTTTCTATGCACGTGGTGTATTGGACACCGTCAACAAGATGCGCTGGGCACCAGACATTGTACACTGTCAGGGATGGATGAGCGCCATTGTCCCATTCTACATCAAGACTGCCTATCGTGACGAGCCGTCGTTTGCCAATACCAAGGTGGTCACCTCTCTCTTTGCCAAGAATATGAGTTCCAATCTGGGACCAGACATGAAGCATTACATGGAGTACAAGGATGCCAAGGCAGAACTGCTGAAAAATTACAACGACGAGTTTGACTTCGACGAACTTGGAAGACTCGCCATTGACTACTCTGACGGCATCATTGAGGCTGACAAGGACGTCAACCCCGAATTGCTCAAATATGCAGAGGATAACAATAAGCCGTTACTCAGATTTGCCGACGAGGACTTTGCTGATGCCTACGAAGCATTCTATCAACAGCTTTATCAGGAATAAACATTCACGAAAGACAACATTAAGATTCAAAAAAAGAAATGAAAGTCAAATGGTTGGCAGGGATTTTGCTGGCAACAATGGCAATCTCTGCGTGTGATGAAGACACACAAGACATCGGAGCTTCGCTCACCAACGATGTTGACCACTTTACAATCCTGACCGACACTTTCAACGTGTCCACCCGTTCCATCATTGTCGATTCAGTTCTTTCAAGCAGCAGCTACAACTATCTTGGACGCATGAAAGACCCTGAGACTGGTGACTATGTGACAAGCAGTTATACGACACAGTTTACGTTGTTGGAGGAGATGGCAGCATCCATGTTCCCCAGTGACCAGAATGATATACTAAGCCGTGAAGGAAGCGACATCATCGCTGACTCCTGTCACCTGAATGTTTACATCAGCTCCTATGCAGGAGACTCACTCGCACCCATGAAGGTTACTGTCTATGAAATGAAGACTCCCGTTGCAGAGGGTAAGCTGTACTACTCTGACTACGACCCCATAGAAGAAGGACTGATTCGCACTGACGGCATCAAGAAGTCAAGGAACTACACGTATGTCAACTATCTGCTCGGCGACAGCATACGCTACTCCACTTCGTATCTGCCCTATATCAATATTCCCATCAATGAGGCCTATACCGACAAGAACGGTATAACATACAACAACTACGGTACCTACATTATGCGTACCTATTACAAACATCCGGAATATTTCAAAGATTCCTATGCGTTTATTCACAATGTCTGTCCGGGATTCTTCTTCAAGACAACCGATGGTGCCGGACTGATGGCACAAATCTATGCAACCGAGCTGATTATCTACTACAAACGCAACGTAGATGGGACATCCACCCAGAAGAATGCCGTTCTGACTGGAACTGAAGAAGTTATGCAGACAACGACCATATCACATGACACCCAGCGGATAAGGGAACTGTCAGAAGACAACACCTGTACTTATCTGAAAACCCCTGCCGGTCTGTTTACGGAGGTGACTCTACCAGTAGAAGAGATTATGAGAGGTCACGAGAGGGACACCCTGATATCGGCAAAGATCAGTTTCAACAGGTACAATACAACTACCGACAATGCGCTCTCATCACCTTCAACCATACTAATGGTTCCCAAGGCAGAACTTTACACCTTCTTCGAACAGAAGAAAGTACACGATAACATGACCTCGTTTATCGCCTCCTTGAATACGATATACAATACTTATACATTCAATAACCTTTCTACACTCATCACCAACCTCTATAAGAAGAAAGGCAGTGGCGATGACTGGAACAAGGTTGTGCTCGTACCTGTTGATTGTACGGTAAACTCCTCTACGGGTGAAACCACGAAAGTATCAAGTCTCATGTCGTTGACCAGTGCCCGGCTCATCGGAGGAAGCGGCAATACCCATCAGCCAATAACAATCAGTGTTATTTATAACAGGGGGGATTAGCAATGGCTGACAACTATCTGGAGAAGCACTTCGAGGAATACGAAGCCCGGAAAGCCGCCTATTTGAGAAAGAAACGACATCTGCCCAAATGCAGCATCAGGCCTGAACGTCCTGACGACGAAGCGCTATAGACCAAGTAAACAAATAACGGAGGCCGTCCCGACCGAAGTTAAAGCATAAAAAACCGCCAGCATAATCATGCCGGCGGTTTTTCTTATACTATCCAATGATATTGAAGCGGGCGAACTTCAACAGCAACTGCTTGACTCCCGTGTTCCTGAAACGTACGGTAGCTTTCTGGTTCTCACCTGTTCCTTCTATCTTGATAACTTCTCCGATTCCGAAACGCTGGTGTTCGATGACAGCCCCTTCTTGGAGAGAGACCTGTGGATGAGGACTTACGGAACTGGTGCTTACGCTTGATACTGGCTTGAAATTCGCTGGTGTAGGCGGCACTATGCGTGGCTTGGGATCTGCCCTGAACTGGGTGGCAACAGGACGCGCATTCTGAATCCACTGACTGTTCCTTCCAAACTTATTACCATTGTGGTCGAAGGCAGGGGAACTGTCAACACCAAAACCGTTCTGCTCAACGTGGAGCAACGAGGGGTCAATGTCCTTAATGAAACGCGAAGGTGTATCATACTCCATACGTCCGTATCGCCATCGGTTCTGCGCACAAGTCATGATGCAGCGCTTTTCTGCACGTGTTATCGCCACATAGAGCAATCTCCGCTCTTCTTCCAATTCACGTAATGAGTTGGTACACAAAGGAGAAGGAAAGATATTCTCCTCCAAACCTACAATAAACACCGTAGGAAACTCCAGTCCCTTGGCACTATGAATGGTCATCAGAACGACCTTAGGCTGACTGTCATCGTCATCACTGTCCAAGTCTGTAAGCAAAGATACTTCCTGCAAGAAGTCACTCATGGCGACCGCATCGCCCAGGCCTTCCTCACGTCTTGTCTCCACAAAGTCCTGCAAACCGCTCACAAACTCCTGCAGGTTCTCCTGACGTGACAGGTCCTCGGGTTCCTTGCCCGAATAGATATCCTTGCTAATGCCGCTTTGCATGATGATGTCATGTCCCAAGACATAGGCATCCTCCGTCTTTGAACGGCTCTCCCACCCTTCTATCAGCATACGGAACGAATCGATCTTTGCCATCGTTCCCTTGTTCACCTCCAGCTGAAACACCACAGGCTGCTTGATGACCGTCCAGAGACTGACACCATGAATGTTAGCCGCCTGCACGATTTTGTTGACAGTAGTGTCGCCGATACCACGTGCCGGATAGTTGATGATACGCTTGAGAGCCTCTTCGTCGTTTGGATTAGCCACCACGCGATAATAGGCAATGACATCCTTGATCTCCTTGCGCTGATAGAAGCTCAGCCCGCCATAGATGCGATACGGGATATTCTCCTTTCGCATGTATTCCTCGAATGAACGGCTTTGCGAGTTGGTACGATACAGAATGGCAAAGTCGCTGTATTCACATTTGTCCAGACGCTTGATACGTTTGATGTCATTACAGACGATCTGTGCCTCTTCCTTGTCGCTGTATGCCGGCTTCAATGTGAGCTTCTCACCTGTTTCGTTACGACTATATACATCCTTGGGTATCTGTCGCTGATTGTGCTTAATCAGACTGTTAGCGGCCTGAACGATGAGTTGAGTGGAGCGATAGTTCTGCTCCAGCTTGAAAAGACGGGCTCCCTGATATGCTCTTTGAAAGTTCAGGATGTTGTCAATGTTAGCACCACGGAAGCTGTAGATGCTCTGTGCATCGTCACCCACCACACAGACACGCTGATGCTCCTTGGTCAATTGCATGACAATGGCCTGCTGGGCATAGTTCGTGTCCTGATACTCATCCACCAGAACGTAGGCAAACCGCTCGGCATACTGCCGGCGGATATCCTCATGTTCACGGAAAAGCATGAAGGTCTGCACCAGCAGGTCGTCGAAGTCCATCGCATTTGCCTGACGGCACCTCTCTGCATAACGTATATAGACCTGACTGATGGCAGGTACCTTATGTCTGGCATCGTCAGCAGCCGAAGAACTCTGTGCATAGGCATGAGGGAGCAGCAGGTGGTTCTTTGCCATCGAGATGCGGTCGGCCACACTCGACGGCTTGTATAGTTTCTCGTCCAACTGCAGCTCACGGATTATGCTTTTTACCAGTGAACGGGAGTCACTCTGATCGTAGATGGTGAAGTTTGAACCGAAACCGATGTGCGCAGCCTCGCGACGCAGAATGCGGGCAAAGACAGAATGGAAGGTTCCCATCTGCAGATAACGGGCACGTTCCTGTCCAACCAGCAGGCCGATACGTTCTTTCATCTCACGTGCTGCCTTATTGGTAAATGTCAGGGCAAGGATGCGCCAAGGCTCCAACTGATGCTCTTCCATCAGATAGGCAATCTTATAGGTCAACACACGCGTCTTGCCTGACCCGGCACCGGCTATCACCAGTTGTGGACCATCGCACCAGGTCACGGCATTCTGCTGACTCTCATTCAGCTCTTGAAGTAGTCGTTCGTTCATCATAGATAACATTAATTGCTCATGAACGGGCCTCCGATTCCCATCGAAAGCCCGTCACAAACACAAACACAAAATAAACCTTTTCAGGTTATATCGTCCATCTTGAAATGATTATACTTTTGAGTATAATATAAAATGATGATTCCTTTACTGTATGCCACGCTCTCGCAGCTTCTGCTGCCAGTTCCATGCAGACTTGAGCGTTTCTTCAAGGCTCGTCTCAGCCTTCCAGCCTAAGACATTGTTTGCCTTGTCAGGGTTGGCCCATACCTTCTCTATGTCACCTGGGCGGCGAGGAGCATACTGCCAATTCAGCTTTACACCTGTTGCTTTCTCAAAGGCATCGACAATCTCCTTGGTCGAAACGCCACGTCCTGTACCCACATTGAAGACTTCCAGCTTGTCACTGTCGGTATCCAGTACCCGTGTCATCGCCTTCACATGGGCCTTCGCCAGATCTACAACATATATATAGTCACGTATGCAGGTACCGTCAGGAGTATTGTAGTCGTTTCCGAAAACGCTTAATTTCTCACGGATACCTATTGCTGTCTGGGTCACATAAGGAATCAGATTCATAGGAACACCATTTGGCAACTCGCCGATGATGGCAGACGGATGACTGCCAATGGGGTTGAAGTAACGAAGCAGAATTGCCTTGATGGGAGCACCGCTGTTGATATCGTCACGGATAATCTCCTCATTCACCTGCTTGGTATTGCCATAAGGACTTTCGGCAGGTTTAATAGGAGCATTCTCCGTCACAGGCAGGTTCTCCGGATCTGGCTGACCATATACGGTGCAGCTTGACGAGAAGATAATGCCTTTCACGCCATATTTCGGCATCAGCTCCAGGATATTCACCAGCGACACGATATTATTCCTGTAATAAAGCAACGGTTTCTCAACACTCTCACCTACAGCCTTCGAGGCAGCAAAGTGAATGACGCCCTCGATTTTGGGATACTTTGCAAATACACGCTCCATTGCTTCATAGTCGCAACAATCGACTTGTTCGAAAGCGGGACGTGTGCCCGTAATCTTCTCTATGCCGTCAATCACATCAGCATTTGAGTTAGACAGGTTATCCACAATGACCACTTCGTAACCTGCATTCTGCAGTTCTACGGTGGTGTGAGAGCCGATAAAGCCAGTTCCGCCCGTCACTAAAATTGTCTGTTTCATTTTTCCGATGTCTCTTATTTGATTTTCATTAATTATATTAATCAGTTGTTCACCGAACCGCCCACGATGTCAAGCAGTTCTGACGTAATGGCATCCTGACGCGACTTGTTGTACTGCAGGGTCAGTTGCCGCAACAGCTCGTCGGCGTTGTCCGTTGCCGTCTGCATGGCAACCATACGGGCAGCATGTTCAGAAGCCACGCTATCGAGTAGAGCCGTGTAGAGCATCAGATGCCCCATCTTCGGTATGAGCTGCGAGAGCACCGTGTTAATGTCCGGCTCTACGATGAAGTTGTCGTTCAACGGCTTCACTTCATCCTCACCATCCTTATTACCCCGTTTCTCCCTTTTCTTCTTCTCCTTGAGATAGTCCTGAGCCTGCTTGGTGACGATGTTCGTGGTGAGGTCACGCTCATGGTCGCGATCCAACTCATTCTCAAGGTCAATCGGCAGGAAGGTCTTGTGGGTAAGGACTTGTGAGCCTGCACTTTTGAAGTGGTGATATATCAGCTCCACCTTGTCAATCTCACCTTTGGCGAAGCGCTCTCCCAGTTCCATAGCCAGATCAATACACTGATTCACATTGGGATGATCAACCAGGTCGGCCAAGTTGCACTTCACGTTATAGCCCAGTTTTTGAGCCTTCTCCGCTACTTTACGTCCGATGGGATAGACCTCAATGTTCTCCTTTCCCAGCTCGTTAGCAAGAGCTTCTTCAACTTTCATCATCACTTTGATGATATTGGCATTGAAGCCGCCGCATAGCGAAGAGTTACTGGAGAAGACGACAAGAGCGACACGCTTCACTGGACGTTCCTGGTCGTAGATGGATTGAGCCTCAGCCTCCGCAGCAAGGAATGCCTTAAGAATATGCTCCAGCATAGTCTCATAGGGCAGCATATTCTGAATTGCCACCTGTGCATGATGCAACTTCGATGAAGCCACCATCTTCATGGCACTCGTAATCTTGCGCGTCGATTTGACGGAAGTAATACGGCCTTTGATTTCTTTTAAACTTGGCATAGGCGAGGGTTACTTATACGTTCCGGCAATGTCGGCCATAACAGCCTCTATCTTACCAGTCGTCTCATCGTCGAGTTTTCCAGCGCCAAGGGTTTCAATGACTTCTGGAGCCGTTGAACGCAACTTGTCCAGGAACTGATCCTGACACTGGCGTACCTTGTCGATAGGCACCTGACGCATCAGACCATGAACACCACAGTACAGAATGGCAATCTGTTCACCGACAGGCATCGGTGAATACTGCGGCTGGATCAGCAACTGATTGTTCTTACGTCCACGATCGAGGGTCATCGCAGTCACGGCATCCATATCGCTGGAGAACTTCGAGAAGGCCTCCAACTCACGATACTGTGCCTGGTCAATCTTCAGTGTACCAGCCACCTTCTTCATCGACTTGATCTGTGCCGAGCCACCCACACGTGATACGGAAATACCTACGTTGATGGCAGGACGGAAGCCCTGGTTGAAGAGGTCTGACTCCAAGAATATCTGACCGTCGGTAATTGAAATCACGTTAGTTGGGATGTAAGCCGATACGTCACCAGCCTGCGTCTCAATGATAGGCAGGGCAGTCAATGAGCCACCACCCTTTACGTGACCCTTCATACACTCGGGCAGGTCGTTCATCTGTTCGGCCACCTCCTGCTGCTCGTTCATCTTAGCTGCACGCTCTAACAAGCGTGAGTGCAGATAGAATACATCGCCAGGATAAGCCTCACGTCCTGAAGGGCGACGCAGGATCAGCGACACCTCACGATAGGCGACAGCCTGCTTCGACAGGTCATCATATACGACCAATGCGGGCAGACCACGATCACGGAAGTACTCGCCGATGGCGGCACCTGCAAACGGTGCATAGTACTGCATGGCAGCCGGGTCTGCAGCCGTAGCGGCTACCACGATGGTATAAGGCATGGCACCGTGCTCCTGCAGCGTGCTGACGAGGGCGGCAACGGTACTGGCCTTCTGACCAATAGCGACATATATACAATAGACAGGCTTTCCTGCCTCAAAGAAACTCTTCTGGTTGATAATGGTATCAACGGCGATGGCGGTCTTTCCCGTCTGACGGTCACCAATGATAAGCTCACGCTGTCCACGTCCAATGGGAATCATCGAGTCGATGGCCTTCAGACCTGTCTGCAGCGGTTCCTTCACAGGCTGACGGTAGATAACACCGGGAGCCTTACGGTCAAGCGGCATTTCGAAGGCATCCTTCAAATCGATGTCTCCCTTGCCGTCGATAGCCTGTCCCAGCGGGTTGATGACGCGACCCAGCATGTTGTCATTGACGCGGATGCTGGCAATACGCTTGGTACGCTTCACAACCATACCTTCCTTAATGCCCGACGTGGTACCCAGCAGCACACAACCTACGTTGTCTTCCTCAAGGTTCATCACGATAGCCATCGTCCCGTTCTCAAATTCCAACAACTCGTTGGCCTCAGCATTACGGAGTCCGTAGATACGGGCCACACCGTCACTGACGGTCAATACGGTGCCCACCTCTTCAAACTTCTCTGCATTAGAGATACCCTTGAGCTGGTCTATCAGGACTTGAGATACTTCGCTTGGTTTGATTTTATCTGACATTTTATTTCCTTTTTACTTTTTTACCTTTTTACTTTTTCAAGGTGTTGAGGATGGAGCCGAGTTGTGTCTTGACACTCGCATCCATGCGATAGGTGTCGTATTCAAGAATGAAACCGCCGATGATATCGGGATTCACCTCCGCCTCGAACTCCACAGTTCCCTGAGCATGACTCTCCACCATACTGCGCATCTTCTGCTCCATAGCAGGCGACACAGCCACAGCGGTGACGAGTTTTCCACGGATAACGTTCTTCTGCTTGCGATAGAGTGTGACGTACGAATTTGCCATGAACTGAATCATGTTCTCACGGTCTTCCTTCAAAACCAGAGTGACGAAGGAACGGCTAAGCTCCGAAGCCTTCTCACCGCCAATGGCAGTAACCAGCAGCGTCGCCTTCGTCTCCTTCGAGAGCATCGGGTTGTCAATCGTCTGACGCAACTGGGGCACCTCGACGAAGCACTTCGCCAACTGCTGCATTTCCACATACACAGTGTCCTCCAGCTTGGCATCAAGAGCACTCTTGAGCAGTGCCCTTGCGTAACGAACCGATATTACTCCTATATCCATACGCTTAACTTATTACTGATTAGAAGAGACATCATCCAGCATACGGTCTATGAGATCCATTTGAGCCTGATTGCCCTGAAGATTTTCCCGGAGGACCTTCTCGGCTATCTCTACGCTAAGCGTGGCTACTTGCTTTCGGATGTCGGCAATAGCAGCTTTCTTCTGCTGCTCTATCTCGTCTTTGGCTTCAGACACCAGGCGGGCACTCTCCTGGCGAGCTTTCTCCTGCGCCTTCTCTACGATGGCGTCGCGGGTCTCGGCGGCCTCCTTCAGTATCTGAGCCTGCTTTGCACGAGCCTCCTGCAAGATGGATTCACCTTCTTTCTCAATATTGGACAGACGCTCCTGGGCCTCGTATGCCTTGCGGAGACTCTCGTCAATATAGTTCTTGCGTTCCTCCACCATATTAGTAATGACAGGGAAGCCGAACTTTGCCAGAAGGACAAAGACCACCAGAAACGCCACGAACATCCAGAAGAATAGTCCGAAGTCGGGGGTTAGAATTGATGGCAAGTTAATTGACTCCATTTGCACAGATCTTTAGACGTTTTTACATAAACACACAAAGTGCACAGACAACCACAGCGAACAGGGCCACACCCTCCACAAAGGCTGCTGTCAGAATCATATTCGTACGAATCGTACCTGCTGCCTCAGGCTGACGGGCAATAGCATCCATAGCGTTTCCACCGATGCGACCGATACCAAGACCAGCACCTATTGCTGCAATACCTGCGCCGAGACCGGCACCAAACTTAGCAAGACCAGCAGCAGCTGCTGCCTCTAAAATCAATGTTGTAATCATAATCTTAAATGTTTTAATTAGTTATACTTAATTTTAATTTAATCCTTAAATTATTTCATTCTTCATCCCTCATCTACTTATGGTGTTCAGGGTGTGCAAGACCGATGAAGACGGCACTGAGCATAGTAAACACGTATGCCTGGATAAAGGCTACCAGGAACTCCAGACAGTTCATGAAAAGCATCATGATGAAGCTGAGCAGCGTCAGACCGGAACCAAGATAGGCATTGAGTGACCATCCGATGAAGATGATGGCAGTGAACGAGAGGATGATAGCATGTCCTGCCATCATGTTTGCAAAGAGACGGACCATCAGCGCAAAGGGCTTGGTGAGGACACCAAACATCTCGATAATCGGCATGATGGCTACCGGATATGCCTTGAGGAACAAGGGCACATCGGGCCAGAATATCTCCTTCCAGTATTCCTTGTTGCCAAACAGGTTGATGGCAAGCATGGTACAAAGTGCCAGGAAGAACGTGATATTGATGTTACCCGTCACGTTGGCACCACCTGGGAAGATGGGCAACAATCCCAACAGATTGGTGATGAGGATGAAGAAGAACGCCGTCAGCAGATAGGGAGCATAGGGACGATAGTGCTTCTCTCCGATGGAATCCTTAATCAGGTCATCGTTGATGGTCATCACCAGCATCTCCATCATACCCACAAACCCCTTGGGCGAGTCTTTCTTCGGATCATGCTTCTTATACCAGCGGGCACACGACAGGAACACAACAAGCATGATAATCACGACAATCCATATCTGACAGACACTCTTCGTGATACTCAAGTCCCAGGGACGCACAACACTTCCATCAGACAGACGCTCGTAGATCTTGCCGTTCTTCTCTTCATTGAAGAAGAAACCCATATAGTCATGACCTTCCTCCGAGGCTTCCTCAATACGTGTGCTCATAAAAAAGTGCCAGTCACCAGTAGCCTCACTACGGACAATAACGGGCAAGGGTATGCTGACGTGAGTATGACCATAACTGGTGATGTGCCACTCGTAGGCATCGGCCATGTGACCCAGCACTATCTCCTTGACGTCAACGCCCTCACCCTCTGCCGCCTGTACAGGAGCCGAAGCACCCATCAGGAAGGAGAGGCACAAGAGCAGGAGTCTTATTGATTTCAATTTATTCATCTAATGCTTAACTTTTTTCTTCTCGACCTTCATGAAGTAGGCCGTATCATAAATGAGAACAATCAAGTAATATACCATGAATGCGATAACGAAGAACCGTATGGAAGCCTTGTCTTCTACAGCGAAGCAATAAGCCAGCACCGTCACAATACCTGCGAACATCCTGAAGCCAGACGCCGACATATAAAGCGTCGGCAGGCTTTCGACAGACGAAGATGCCACTGACTTCCAGACAAAGCCGTAGATCAGGCAGGCCACCAGTTGGAACAAAGCCGAGATACAGATGCCCCAAACCATTGTCTCAACATCACCCCACACGTTCACGTAGAGCAGGAAGAGCAACGTAAGACCGGCAATCAGGCAGATGCTCTGTCTCAGATAGGTGTTCACAACTTTATGATTGTTCATCGTCATGCAATTCCACACAAAGACTCACCTCGTTCTTCTGTACTTCCACGAAGCCACCCGTAATACCTATCGACTGCTTGCCATCGGCACAGGTATAAATCACCTCACCCTTTGTCAGCAGCGAGATGATGGGGGCATGTCCTGTCAGTATTTCGAACTGTCCAAGCGAACCGGGAACCTTGACGTTTTCCACTTCGCCTTCGAACTCAATTTTCTGGGGTGATACTATCTTTAGCTTTAACATAATTTTTAGTTTTAATTTCTAGTAGGACTAGTCAGACTAGATGAACTAGAATTATCCCTTCGCAGCTTCCAACAGTTTCTTCGCCTTTTCCTTGGCATCGTCGATAGTTCCCACGTTGAGGAACGCCTGTTCTGGCAGGTCATCCACCTCACCATCCAAGATGGCATTGAAGCCCTTGATGGTATCTTCGATAGGAACCATCACACCTGGCAGGCCCGTAAACTGCGAAGCCACAGAGAACGGCTGCGAGAGGAAACGCTGCACACGACGTGCACGGTTCACCGTCTGCTTATCCTCGTCCGACAGCTCGTCCATACCAAGAATGGCTATGATGTCCTGAAGTTCCTTGTAGCGCTGCAGAATCTCCTTCACGCGCTGTGCGCAGTCGTAATGGTCCTTACCAACAATCAGCGGGTCAAGGATACGCGACGTACTGCCCAGCGGGTCAACGGCAGGATAGATACCCAGCTCTGCAATCTTACGGTCAAGCACCGTGGTAGCATCCAGGTGTGTGAACGTAGTGGCAGGTGCCGGGTCGGTCAGGTCGTCTGCAGGTACATAAACGGCCTGTACGGAAGTAATTGAACCCTTCTTGGTCGATGTGATGCGCTCCTGCATGGTACCCATCTCCGAAGCCAGTGTCGGCTGGTAGCCTACGGCTGACGGCATACGTCCGAGCAGTGCTGACACTTCAGAGCCTGCCTGTGTGAAACGGAAGATGTTGTCAATGAAGAAAAGAATATCGGCAGCACCGCCGTCCTTACCGCCTGCGTCACGGAATCCCTCGGCAACAGTTAGTCCCGACAATGCCACAGAGGCACGTGCTCCCGGCGGCTCGTTCATCTGACCATACACCAGTGTGGCCTGACTCTTCTTCAACTCTTCCGGATCAACGAGCGACAAGTCCCACTTGCCCTCGTCCATAGCCTGACGGAACTTCTCACCATAGCGGATAACACCCGACTCAATCATCTCGCGGATCAGGTCGTTACCCTCACGGGTACGCTCTCCCACTCCGGCGAAGACAGAGAATCCGTTGTGTCCCTTTGCAATGTTGTTGATAAGCTCCATGATGAGCACCGTCTTACCTACGCCGGCACCACCGAACAATCCGATCTTACCACCCTTCATGTAGGGTTCCAGCAAGTCGATGACCTTGATACCGGTAGAAAGAATCTCCTTCTTCGTAGATAGTTCCTCAAACTGGGGAGCTTCGCGGTGAATGGGGTATGCACCCGTCATGTCGAGCTGTTTCATACCATCGATAGGCTGACCTATGACGTTCAGCATACGACCCTTAATCTGGTCACCTGCAGGCATCTGTATTGGTGAGCCCACAGGAATAGCCTCCAAGCCACGCTGCAAACCATCGGTATTGTCCATAGCGACACAGCGTACGGTATCCTCGCCGATGTGCTGCTGCACCTCGACAATGAGTTCCGTACCGTTGCCACGATCAATGCGTAGTGCATCGTGAATCTTTGGCAGCACTTTCTCAGCATCCTGACCCTTCGTATCGAAGAAAACGTCAATCACGGGACCAATAATCTGCGAAATGCGTCCGTTAATCTGTGACATAAGCTTTGTTTTTTATTTAAGTTATCGTTTGTTTTTAGTTTTCATTGCTGCAAAGATAACAAATTTCCGATAAACAAAAAAATAAAAACAGGAAAAAAAACACAAATTCCGAAAAATAAGACATTTCATTTGGTGTTACGCTCGCTTCTTCGTATTTTTGCACTCGAAAAGATAATCCAATGATAAACGTATGAACAAGAAAATCATCACCACCCTCCTGCTCGTACTCATTGCGCTGACAGGAAAGGCACAGGTAAATTCCACCACTGCCCTACTGGGTTCATGGTCTGGCAAACTCAATGTCGGTGCCATGTCGCTGACACTGGTATTACACCTTGAACAAGAAGAGGGCTACGTGAAAGCCTCGCTCGACAGTCCTGACCAAGGCGCCAGAGGCATCTCAGCATATAAGGAGTTCTTAAGTGACGACTCGCTGGCCATCAAGATAGAGGCCATTGGCATGACCTATCAGGCTCGGCTGAAGGACGGAAAGCTTGTCGGCACATTTTCCCAGAACGGCTTTTCCACACCACTCATACTGACTAAAGGTGTCGTCGAAGTGAAACGTCCGCAGCTTGTAAAGCCACCCTACCCCTACGAGACGGAGGAAGTGACTTTCCGCAATGAGGCCGACGGCGCCACGCTGGCCGGCACGCTGACCTGGCCCGAGGGCTACGACAGGCAATCGAAGCAGAAACCCGTTGTCGTACTGCTAGTATCGGGCAGCGGACAGCAGAACCGCGACGAGGAGGTGTTCGACCACAAGCCTTTTCTGGTCATTGCCGACTTCCTGGCCCGTCAGGGCATCGCTACACTGCGCTATGACGACCGGGCCACAGGAGCTTCCGTCGGGGGCGACGTAGCCAACGCCACGACAGAGGACTTCATGCGCGATGCTGCTGCAGGACTCGACTTCCTGCGCAGCCGGAAAGCCTTCAGCAAGGTTGGTCTCCTGGGGCATAGCGAGGGAGGCAGCATCGCCTTCATGCTCGGTGCCCGCAAGAAGACCGACTTCATCATATCGTTAGCCGGTCCCGGTGTCAAGGGCGATACCCTGTTAGCTGCACAAAGCAACCGCATACTGGAACTGTCAGGCCAACCCGCCGCCATGACTGTCAAGGAGTACCGTGAGCAGGAAGCCACCCGGCAGATTCCCTGGCTACGTTGGTTCATCGACTATGACCCGTCGAATGACATCCGTCAGACACGCTGTCCTGTCTTTGCCCTCAACGGTGACCGCGACTGTCAGGTGATCTCTACGCTGAACCTGCCGGCCATACAACGGCTGCTTCCGAAATCGAAGAAGAATCAAATAAAGGAATATGCGTCGCTCAACCATCTCTTCCAGCACTGCACCACAGGCCTTGTCACCGAGTACGGCCAGATAGAAGAGACCATCTCACCCGAAGTGCTGCAGGACATTGCCAAGTGGATCAACGGCCTGAAATAAACAGAAAAACTTCAATATCTCAGGCCATCAATCTCCATCCCCAGTGCCAGATTTTCCAGGGAACGACCCATAGCACCTCACTGGGATAGTGCATCAGCAACATCCACAAGCGAGCCACGGAATTACGCTCTAACTTGTCATTGCGATGCTGTCCGAAGTTGCCGCCAAGCATGATTTCGTCCAACAGGAAACGTCCCTCCTTCTCATTGGGCTCACACAGCAGCTCCTCTTCCTTCATCCCACACACGTAATTCAGCACCCACATCATAGCCCCCAGGAACTTGTAAAGACCGATACGCCTGATAATGTCCACCACTTCCCCGATCTTCGCTTCGTCATTCTCCATTCTCAGCTTCCGGACAATGTAGTAGAAGTCAACCACGTGCCTCATGCCAACGCCCTCTTCCACCAAATGATGGAAGACATGAACCAGAGAATAGACCGCATTGAAGCACGACGACGGGTATGCAAATCCCAGTTCGTCACGCACCACGAACTGCCCTTCACCACCAGACGAGCCGCTTTGTTTTGAGAACCACCGCTGCAGGCGGGCATTATACAGCGGATGGTACATCCACGCAGGATGCACATGAACCTCCACAGGAACGTCCTCAAAGCAGTTGACGCCAATATGATGCCACTCCACATGCTCCACCTCATAGTGCGAACGCAACCAGGCCATGATGTCTTTCCTGTTGCCATCCACCCACAGGTCAATGTCGCCGCACTGCCGACGTTCAGGATCAGGGTAATACTGCGCAATACCCACGCCCTTCAGCACACAACACTTGAAACCGGCTTCATTCAGCAGTTTCGTCAGTTCCTGCGCCCGTTCACAATGAATCTGGTATGTTGCCTTCATCACTTGCACCAGTCCTATCCAGCGCAACTTCAGGAGAAGCGGCAGCTCCAGCTCTTCTTGAGACCTCTCAAGACTGTCCAGCAGGACGCCGACAATAGCCTGACGTTCAGACTCTACACACAGCCTCCGCCACTTACGCGCAGAAGGCACCCGCGACAATTCCTTTCGGGTACCCAGCGCCAACTGCAACACTTCAAAAAACAGATTCATTATTTTAAGTCGGTGCAAAATTAATAATTTCTTTTGAATTACATAGCATATTGGCGGATTTTCTTAATAATTATTGACTTATCACTCCGTTCAGGTGGATTTGTAATCCGTCTGCCGTGAGTATCAGGATTTGCAATCCGATTATCGCATCTGGAGATGCTTATACTCACTACAACCGAATTACAAATCCGGTTGAACAAAACATCCCCCTCTTGAACAGAATGCATTCGTCTGCTGAATAGTAGAGCTTCAGGTAGTTCCAATGTTTTCATCATATAAAGTGGATCATTCTGCGCTCGGCTCTGCCGCTTGTCTTAGCAAGAACCGCATCCCCCAAGTTTCGGAAAACAGGCTCTTTAAGATAGGCTATGATAGCAGACGGCAGAACTAAAGTTCTACATTCAGAATTGTGGGAAGGTGGTTTGAACTAACAAAACAACTTGTTTTGTGTCGCAAAACCTATACTCTTGTTCAACCAAAGCATAGCTTTTGGTGGACAAAACAAGTTGTTTTGTA
>CAJOQT010000053.1 GCA_905236875.1 uncultured Prevotella sp.
ACGGACAACAGACCCCCTCTTCCGTCCCCCCGAGGGGGGAAACGCATGCGCAGAAAGCCTCCCCTCGGGGAGGTTTGGAGGGGGTCTTAACAGACAACGGACATCCGCTTGACAAGTTTGCTTATTGTCCTGTTTGTGGCAGCAATCGTTTTGTTGTCAACAACTTCAAGAGCAAGAAGTGTCAGGACTGCGGGTTTAGCTATTACGCTAATCCCTGTTCGGCTACGGCTGCCTTCATCGTGAACGACAGGAACGAGTTGCTGGTGGTACGCCGTGCCAAGGAACCTGCCAAGGGAACGCTCGACCTGCCGGGCGGCTTCGTCGATATGTATGAGACGGCCGAAGAGGGCATGCGTCGTGAGATCAAGGAAGAGACGGGGTTGGATATTGACCGTATGCAGTACCTCTTTTCCAGTCCCAACGTCTATATGTATAGCGGCATGGGGGTTCATACGCTCGACATGGACTATCTGGTACGTGTTCCCAACGATGTGGTTGTCCGTGCTGCCGACGATGCTGCGGAGTGTCTTTGGATTCCACTTGATCAGGTCAATCCCGATGATTTCGGACTTACGAGCATACGCAATGCCGTGATCAGATTCTTACAGTCGTAAGAACGGACAACAGACAACGGACAACGGAAAATAGACAACGGACAACAGACAACGGACAACAGACAACGGATATGCGTCCCTTCGGTAGCAAGCGGCAAGCCGAGCGGTCCGTTCTCTGTTGTCCGTTGTCTGTTGTCTGTTGTCATTCTAAAACCACCTACAGACCGATGTCATGCCAACACCATCAGTACCGTAGGTGGTTTTTTGCAGATTGGGATTAACGTTATACGTCGGTGCAAAGATAATGACAGAAATCGGAATTTGCAATAGGGCAAAGGACATTGACACGTGAAGGTTACAGGAAAAGGCTGATTATCAGTAAGGTAAGTTTTGCGAGGGTGGGGATGTTGACACAGAGTGTAGGTGATAAATCCTGGACATTGAGCGTTTGTCTTCTCTTTTTTCCTTCTTTTTTTCATTTTTTTCTTCATTTCGTTTCTACTTTATTCATATTATTTGTACCTTTGTGGTCGAATGAGAAAACTTGTAATACTATTGCCTTTGTTGTTGCTGGCGATATTCGCCTGCACTCCCGAGAAACGTGTGCCCACTGCCGAAACTGCAGAGTGGGATGCACACCTGTGTCTGGATTCCGCCTTAGAGTACATTGACCACCAGCGTTACGAGCAGGCGATGATTCAGTTGAAGACTGCCGAAAAGCTTTTGCCGGAGATAAAGAATGACTCTTTGGGCTATCGTATCTGCCTCTATCTGGGTTGGATGAACGAACAGGCGGGTGCTCATGAGACGGCATTGGAGTACGAGACGATGGCCAAGAAGTATGCCGATGCGACGGGTAACAAGCATTACACGGTGAATGCGATGATCCATCAGATCAATACGCTGAACAACATGGGACGCATAGAAGAAGGCCGACACCTCAATGACTGGGCTATGGGCAACTACGCCAGTCTGGAAGTAGGTCAGCGATCGACTCTGCTTTGTAATCAGGCTTATTATTTTATGTTGGAGGACAGCCTGAGTGCAGCGGAGCAGACAGCCTATCAGGCTGCCATGCTGGCGACGGACTCTGCCGCAATGGGTAATGCACTGAGTGTGTTGAGCCGTATCATGTTACACAAGGGCGACGAGCAACAGGCACAAATCCTGATGTCGATGATTCCGCAGACGGAGAACCTGACCTTGCGCTACAACCGCCTGATGACGGAGAGTGACCTGCAGGAGAGCCGTGGCGACTATAAGGGAGCGCTGGAGACCCAGAAGCTGCTTCGTCAGATGAGCGACTCGATAGCCCAGCAGCGTGCTGCCTTGGACATCACTCGTGTACAGAACCAGTTTGACCAGCAGTGGCACCAGCGTCGTAGTGCAGAACGTAGCTTCAAGCTGAGTCTCCTCATTATCTTTATGTTACTGTTTTTTGGCGGCATCACCTATGTCTATTTCCGCCGTCAACAGATGCACCACCGTGAGTTCCAGCAGCGTATCAGCGATGTACGTTCCGACCTCAACCAGCTGTTGGCTATGCGTAATACCCGTGTCGAAGACCTGAAGGCAGCCCTGGACGACCGTATGGCAGAGATAGAGAAGATGAAGAAGAAGCTGACGGGAACCTATGCCGAAGATCAGATGTACCTGCAGATCAAGGACACCAAGACGGGCATAGACGTGATAGATGCCATCATCAACCGTCAGAATATCAGCCAGTACGGACGTCATGAGCAGCAGGCCGTGCTGCAAGCGCTGTGGATGACAAATCGCAAACTGGCGGCGGTGCTCGACAATCCGGATGTCCCGTTGACACCCAAGGAAACCTTCTATTGCATCATGGAGCGGTATGGCATCAGCGACGACGAGAAGATTGACCTCTTCTGTTGTACGGAGCAGGCGTTGCGCTCCACGAAGAGCCGTTTGGGTAAGAAGCTGAAGATAGAGGATCTGAGGGATACCAAGAAGGAATAAAACAACTAAAACCCTATAGTATGAAAGCCAAAACATTATTACTTATTTGTTGTATGACAGCCCAAACAACAATGACAATGATTGCACAACCCAAATTGAGAGCCGACAATATCGACGAGGTATTGCAGGCCATGACCCTCGAAGAGAAAGCCAAGCTATTGGTTGGCGGAGCCAACAACTTCTTTAGCGCTGGAGCCGTCGTAGGCGGCGAAGCCAGTCTGGTGGCCGGTGCTGCCGGCACTACTGCCGCTATCGACCGTCTGGGTATTCCTGCCACTGTGCTCACCGACGGACCTGCCGGCGTACGTATCGACCCTATCAGGGAAGGTACAGACCAGACTTTCTATGCTACGGGATTCCCCATCGGCACCTGTCTGGCATCAACGTGGAACACCGACCTGGTGCAACAGGTGGGTGCAGCCATCGGCAACGAGACGAAGGAATACCGTTGTGACGTGATTCTCGGCCCTGGCATGAACCTGCACCGTAACCCGCTTTGCGGACGTAACTTCGAATACTACAGCGAAGACCCGCTGCTGACGGGTAAGATAGCAGCTGCCTATATCAATGGCGTGCAGGGACAGGGTGCTGGTGTTTCTGCCAAGCACTTCGCCATCAACTCCCAGGAGACCGACCGCACCAGCGTCGATGAGCGTGTCAGCCAGCGTGCTGCCCGTGAGTTGTACCTGCGCGGTTTCGAGATTGCCGTCCGTGAGAGCAACCCTTGGACCATCATGGCATCCTATAACCGGATTAACGGTTCCTATTCCATGGGTAACCACGACTTGCTTACCAGCATCCTGCGCGAGGACTGGGGCTACAAGGGAATCGTCATGACCGACTGGATTGGTATTCGTGAAGGCCTGCCCACCGTCAGTGAGGTACATGCAGGCAACGACCTCATGGAGCCGGGACAGCCGAGCCAGGTGGACGAAATCGTCAACGGTGTGAAGAATGGTACGCTGAAGATGGAGGATGTCGATCGCAATGTGCGTCGTATGTTGGAGTATATCGTCAAGACTCCGAGCTTCCACAAGTATCCGGCTTCCAACAAGCCCGACTTCCAGGCACATGCCGCCATCACACGCCAAAGTGCCTGTGAGGGTATCGTGCTGCTGAAGAACAATGGTACGCTTCCCTGGAAAGCCGGCGCCATCAAGACCGTCGCCCTGTTTGGTGAGAACTCCTACGACTTCTTCTCTGGCGGCACGGGTTCCGGCTGTGTGCATACGCCGTATGTCGTCGATATGGTGGAAGGCCTGAAGAATATTGGTATCAGCTCGTCGGCCACCTTGACGGAGATCTATCGTAAGTATATCGAATATGCCAAGATAAAGTTCCAGGCCGAGCGTCATCCCGCCAAGTGGTATCAGATGGAGGCGTTTGGTCAGCAGAAATATCCAGAGATCAGCATTGATCCCATCTGTATCAACAACGAGGCGAAGGTGGCCGATGCCGCCATCATCACCATTGGCCGTCAGGCCGGTGAGGGTGTTGACCGTGATATTGCCACCGAGTTCAACCTCATTCCGGAAGAACGCGACCTCATCTTCAATACCTGCAATGCCTTCCATGCTGTCGGCAAGCCGGTGATCGTCATCATCAACAGCGGATCGGTCATCGAGACCGCCTCATGGAGCAGCTATCCCGATGCCATCATCTGTGCCTGGCAGCCAGGCGAAGAGGGTGGCAACAGCATCGCCGACATCCTGACAGGAAAGGTGAACCCCAGCGGAAAGCTCACCATGACATGGCCAGTAGCAGCTACCGACCATCCCTCAACCAGAAACTTCCCCGGCAACATCGACTTCTATACCTTCCAGATGATGAAGGCCAACGGCTATCCCGTATCGGGTCACGACTACACCAACCACGAAGAGGACATCTATGTGGGCTATCGTTACTTCGATACCTTCCAGCGTAACGTGTCCTATCCCTTCGGCTTCGGACTCAGCTATTCCACGTTTGCCTTCAGTGGACTGAAGGTAAAGATGGTCAAGGGCGAAGGTGTTGAGGTACAGGTGACTGTCAAGAACACCGGTTCCGTCAACGGCAAGGAGGTGGCACAGGTTTATGTCCGTGCTCCCAAGGGAACTCTCGAGAAACCCATGCAGGAGCTGAAGGGCTTTGCCAAGACGCGTGAGCTCAGGCCGGGCGAGAGCCAGACACTGACCATCACTATCCCCGTTCGTATGCTTGCCTCGTTCGATGAAGCCGGCAGCCGCTGGCTCACGGAGGCTGGCGACTACACATTTGCCGTAGGCAACAGCAGCCGTGACATCTCGCTCACCGCCGTGCTGAAGGTTGCCGAATATACTGAACCGGTCAATAATGTACTGAAGCCACAGGCTGCACTTAACCTGTTGCATCAATAGTGAGACACGTCGCGACCCTGTTGTTCGTCCTTTTCGCTGTCGCTGCGACGGCGAAGGTGGAGGTGACAGACCTCCAGGTGGAGCATCTGACCAATCCCTTGGGGCTTGACACCGACTGTCCGAGATTCTCGTGGAGGCTTGTTTCCGACGGTGCTGACGTTCAGCAGACGGCCTATGAGATAACGGTCGAGAGCGACGGACGGGTGGTTTGGAACTCCGGTCGCGTGGAAAGCGGTGAACAGCGTTGGATTCCATATTCTGGCGAAGCACTCAAAAGTGGACAATATTGCACCTGGCATCTGCGGGTAACCGCAAGTGCCAGGTGTTCTTCGTCTGTACGAAACGGTGGAGAGACAGCAGAGGCTTCCGGCTATTTCAGCATCGGCCTGTTGGGAGAGACCTATTGGGGCGGACGCTGGATCGGGATGAATGACAACGGAATACAGACCGCCCGAAGGGATGTAAGGACGGACAATGGGATGTGGTCAGCGGTTCACCCGCAGGCACCGGCCTGTTATCTGCGTAAGGAGTTCAGCACGCAGAAACCAGTCAGGCGAGCCTTGGCATACGTCTGTGGCTTGGGTCTTTACGAGTTCTTCGTCAATGGCATCCGTCAGGGTACGCATGTCCTGCAACCCGTACCGTCCGACTATCGTAAGTCGGTCTATTACAACACCTACGACATTACCTCCTGCCTTGCCGGTCAGAACTGTATCGGTATCGTGCTGGGTAATGGGCGTTACTTCGCCCCACGGCAGGACAAGCCCTACAAGAATACCATGTTCGGACTGCCTACCTGCCGTATGAATATCGTGATTGAATACACGGACGGCAGTCGGGAACGTGTCGTTACCGACGAGACCTGGAAGGTGACTGCCGACGGTCCTATCCGTTCCAACAACGAATACGACGGCGAGACGTACGATGCTCGTCGTGAACTGACGGGCTGGACCTCTTACGGCTACGACGACCGTGACTGGCAGCAGGCTGAACGGACGGCACTGCCGCAGGGTACGCTGCGCGGACAGATGACAGAAGGAATGGTTGCCTTGCCCGATGCCTCCTTGGGTGTGCCGTCTCCACGAGTGGTCAAACGCTTCGGCCGTCGCCGTTGTATCATTGACTTCTGCCAGAACCAGTCGGGTTGGGTTGCCTTCACGCCACGCGGAAAGGCCGGCGACACCATCCGCATCCGCTATGCCGAACGCCTGAATGCCGACAGCACGCTCTATACCGACAACCTCCGTGATGCCCGTTCCGAAGACCTCTACATCTGTGGCAACAAACCTCAAGCCTCAAATCTCAAATCTCAAACCCCTTGGCACCCCACCTTCGTCACTCACGGCTTCCGCTATGTGGAGGTGACGGGCATGGACGATGCGCAGGCCGATGAGTTTCAGGCTTATCTGGTTTGTGACGAGATGCGTACTGCCGGACCTCATTTCGAGTTCTCCGATACTATTATTAATAAGGTATTGACCAACGCCTGGTGGGGCATCGCCTCCAACTATAAGGGAATGCCTGTCGATTGTCCGCAGCGTAACGAGCGGCAGCCTTGGCTCGGTGACCGTACTATTGGCGCATTGGGCGAGAGCTATCTGTTTGACAACGAACGGCTATATACCAAATGGACACGCGATATCTGTGAGGCACAGCGTGAAGACGGCTGCATACCTGATGTGGCACCGGCCTTCTGGAACTATTATACCGACGACGTGACATGGCCTGCCGCACTGCCTTTCGTCTGCGACATGCTCTGGCAACGCTTTGGCAACGACGAGCCGCTGCGCCGTTGTTATCCGAATATCAGGCGCTGGATGCTGCATATCCTCGACCGTTATGTCAACGACGGCATCGTCACCAAGGATAAGTATGGTGACTGGTGTCCGCCGCCCGAGTGTCCGGCATCGTCCGGTTCCCTCATCGCCACTGCCTATACCATTGGTTGCATGCAGCTGTTGGAGCAGTTTGCCAGCCATCAGGGACTGCATGACGATGTCCTTTGGTGGCAGCAGCGACAGGAAGTGATGAAGGACGACTTCAACCGTCATTTCCTGACGTGCCGGCCTGGAAGCAGTCCACGTCCCGGTCATCCGCTTTATCCCGATTCTATTTTCTACGGCAGCAATACCGTCACGGAGAATCTGTTGGCACTGGCTTTCGGTATTGCTCCCGACAGCATCAGGAGCGAGATAGCCAAACAGGTGGTTGAACACATCGTGGTTCAGAACAAGTTACACCTATCCACCGGTGTCATCGGCACGTCGTGGCTGTTGCGCACGCTGACGGCTACCGGCTATGGCGATGTGGCTTACGCCTTGGCTACTCAGAAGACTTATCCGTCGTGGGGCTACATGACCGAACAGGATGCCACTACCGTCTGGGAACTTTGGAACGGAGATACCGGCGACCCCAAGATGAACTCCGGCAACCACGTCATGTTGCTGGGCGACTTCATACCTTGGGTCTATGAACATGCACAGCAATGTGTACCTGACACCACATGTTTCACCTATCAGCAGGCACCGTTCGCCTCACCGCATGCCGCCACCATCGTAGAGACAAGGACAGGCAACCTCGTCATTGCCTACTTTGCCGGCACCTATGAGCGTAATCCCGACTGCAACATCTACGTACAGATCAGTGAAAGGTCCAGGTCCGGAAGTCATTTCTCAAATCCCATACTGGCAGCCGACGGTGGCGGTATAGCCTGCTGGAACCCTGTGTTGAAGGAGATGCCTGACGGCGAGCTGTGGCTGTTCTATAAGGTCGGTGTTGATGTCAGGAGCTGGACCGGCTGGCTGGTGAAGTCGCGTGACGGCGGCTATACCTGGTCGGCACCGGAGCCGTTGCCTGACGGTTTCCTCGGCCCCGTCAAGAACAAACCGCTCTTGCTCTCTGACCCCAGCGGCGACCGCCTGCTCTGTGGCTCCAGTACGGAGAACGATGGCTGGCGCTTCCATGTGGAGATCCTCGACCTGCAGACGAAAAAGTGGCGATATATCCCCATTCCATCGATGTTGGCCCCGCCAACCCTGCAGCCTGACACCCTGCAGCCCATCGACTGCATCCAGCCTTCGTTCCTTCAGTTGAAGGATGGCAGGCTGCAGGTGCTGATGCGTTCCAGGAACGGAAAGCTTGCCACGTCCTACAGCGGCGACCAGGGAGAGACATGGACTCCGGTGACGCTGACCAGCCTGCCCAACAACCAGAGCGGCACGGATGCCGTGACGCTGCGCGACGGTCGTCATGTGCTGGTGTATAACGACTTCGAGACCATTCCCGGCACTCGCAAGGGACCGCGCATACCGTTGAGCGTTGCCATCAGCAGCGACGACGGACAGACCTGGCAGCACCTTGCTACCTTAGAGTCTTCTCCTGTCGGCGAGTATAGCTATCCTGCCGTCATAGAAGGAAAAGACGGCGCCCTGCATATAGTCTATACATGGCGCCGTCAGCACATTGCCTATAAACGGATCATCTTGCCACCTTATACACCTTAATTGGCATCACAGTGAAGATTATCTGAAATGCCGTGCGCTTTGTGCGGTTTGTGTGGAAATGAAAAAGTGCTGCATTGCAGCACTTTTCTGTACCCAGAGCCAGTTGGCAAATGTTGTCCGTATGATAGCGATGAGTTCATTTTTGATGATTAGCAGATTTTTCTTTTTTTATTTGGTAGATTGAAAGATTATCACTATCTTTGCACCGCAAAAGTGATACAAGTGCAATACAAATGTAATACAAATAATAAGAATATGGCAACAACGACAAAACGCAGCGCAACATCATTCAGACTACCTCTATATCTTTTAGAGGGTCTGAAAGCAGAGGCCAAAAGGCAGCATCGTAGTGTTAATAACTTGGTTGAGGTGTTTCTGCTTGAATCGCTCTACCATGAGCCAAATGCCGAGACTTTAGCGGCTATGGCAGAATGTAGGTCGGGTGTTGAACTTGACGAACTTACAGACGAGAACATTGACAACCTCGAAGAGTACATCAAAACACTATGATACTTAAATTAAGTAGCAAATATGTATAATTATGTAGCACAGATTGAGCATGTTTGCTTGTCTTGTAGCAGGATGTAGCAGAAACAAAAATATAATAT
>CAJOQT010000054.1 GCA_905236875.1 uncultured Prevotella sp.
CGGCCTGCAACAGGTTGACAGGCTTCAGACTTCTGAGTACCTGCTTGATACGGCAAAGCGCCACATAGAGGGCGATATCAGTATTGGCGAGGTGAAGGAGTTGATAGACTCTTACTACAAGTCGGCAGAAGGACGCAAAGAGGTGGAAGGTGAACGGACGGAACGGCGAGAGCCATCAAGTTCACTTGAATGGCCGAGTTGTGACGGACGAAGGCAAAGCCAACGCACGGAAGAGGCCGACAAGGTGGCTGCGCGCATCACGGAGCTGATTGAAGAGAAAACGTTCTCATTCACACCGGCACAGCTGATTTCTATCCACCGCCGATTGTTTGAAGGTATCTACAAGTTGGCAGGGCGTATTCGCGACTATAACATCACCAAGAACGAATGGGTACTTGGCGGCAAGACGGTATATTATGCCAGTGCCGATACCATCAGCGACACGCTGGCATACGACATGGGACATGAACGTGAGTTCAACTATGCCAACATGAATATTGATGAGGCCATTCGCCATCTGACTCGTTTCTGCGCCAACCTATGGCAGATACATGCTTTCTGCGAAGGCAACACGAGAACAACGGCGGTGTTCATGATCAAGTATCTGCGCACGCTGGGATTCAATGTGGTGAACGATGTGTTTGCAGAGAACTCCTGGTATTTCCGCAATGCATTGGTGCGTGCTAACTACAGCGATCTGACAGCAGGTATCTCAGAGACCACGTTCTATCTGGAGCAATTCTTCCGTAGTATGCTGCTGGGTGAAGAGCACGACCTGAGGAACAGAATCATGCACGTGGATTGGGGGAAGGTTGATGATGATACATCAGTTCAAAGTGCAAATAATGCTTGTCAAAGTGCAAAGTTGAGCGATGAACTGCCTCCAAAGTGCAAAAATTGCACTTTAGAAGAGGTGGCGGTGCTTCGTATCATGAACGGTAAGCGTAATGGGTATTGGGAATTTATAGAGTAATGTTCAGGTAGTATAATCCGTAAAATGCAAAGTTTAAACGATATAGAAGAATGACAACAGAAGAACTCATAGCAGAAGAAGCCGAAACAAGTGTAGCAAAATGCGACCACAAGAACATGGATGTGCTGTGAAGAAAATGGAGGTCTCTCCTGATAGGTTACTTGAATTTCTAAAATGACATGAATACAGTAGGATAACCGTTTCTCTATAGGATATACATAATGAATAATGGAAAATACAGGAGACTATAATATATTGTCGCACCTTGAACAGAAGTGCTCTGTGCTGAAATTCTCGTCATGTCTGATGTCGCTGAATGCAATGAGCATGAGCCTGGCGGTGGATGCTTGCCGCACAGCAAAGTACTTTGAAATGTTGCTGGAACAGTGGCAGGAGTGCCTGCCACTGGGTAATGCCTACGACGTGAACTTCTCGCTGTGGGGACAGAAGACGTGGGAGATGATGAAGCAGGTGGGCGAAGCGTATAGCTTGAATCGCGTGAATGTGAACATCTACGAATACGAAACGGAAAGCTATGTCAACTTCAAGGAGTCGCAGCAGTCGGCAGGCGTCTATGAAGCCACGATGCGACCTGTCATGCAGACGGACGTCAATGATGTTCCGATAATCTTGGTGTGTGCGCTACGCGACTTGTATGAGGTGCTGATGGAGATTTCGGAGTTTCTGAACTCTCCGACGGAAGAGCTGATTGCAACATCGTATGAGAAATGGGTGTCGGCATACAAGAGGCATTATCAGCGAACCTGTAAAAATCGATATAAGAAGTGGAAGATTCAGTATTCGGCTCGTACGCTGCGCAAACATCTGCAGGAGCGTATGTCGGCTGAATTGGAGACGTTTAAGAAACGATTCCTTAATGAGGATGAGTTCGAACAGGTGTTTGATACAGAGCAGCAGAAGATGGACTTCGATGGCATGGCCCGCTTCCTGTTTACTCATGCCGACAGGTTTGGTGTGTCGTTTATTGACGACCGTCCGATGTTTAGTCAGGAGCTGCAAGAATTGTTCAATTTTGTCGAGACATGGAAACTGATGGAAGCTGACTTGCACCCGACAAAGAAACGTGCGGAGAAGCAGGATAAGACATCCGAGATTGACGAACTGGAGCAGAAAGTAAACACCGTATTGCAAAGCATCGAACCTTTGGCTGATGCCTCATGGGCGCAACATCTTCCATTATTGTGGAAGCATATCTTCACGACCTTTCGCCGCGAGATAGCCAAGGCAGGACCACACGAGAAGTTCAAGGAGTATAGCAAGAAGACGCTATACTGTATTATCGGCGACCTGAAGGCAAGGGGCGTATATAGAAAAGACGTAACGAACGTAGAGCTGACAAAGGCATTGGAGGGTTCTAATAACGGGATGCGTAAATACATCAATAATGGCTTGTTGGAATTAGAACCTTCGCTGAAGGAAAATTTGAGAGCGTTTATTGGTAAGGAAATAGAACAGATATCTGCCTGAACAGGGAGCTGATAGTTCTGTGATAGTTGCGTGATAGTTGACAATTGTCAGCTATCACGTTTTTCTTTATGTGCTGATTTTCTGCATGATAGATAAATGATAGTATCATGCTGTGTGATAGTTTGTGCTCATCATCTTGAAGCCCTACCTTTGCATCGTCGAAAGACAAATAATCATTTTTAAAATCAAAAGAATTATGGTTACAAAGATTCTAAAAGTTGTGGCACAGACGGAAGCCGTCTATGTGCCGAGTAAGAAAAGTGACAACGGCCAGCTGGCCAAGTGTTATATCAGGCTCCGTGAGCTTGGTGGTGACTACGAGGATGAGTACATCTGTGCGATGTTCGGCAACCTCGCTCTCTGTAAGTTTGACGCTGGAAAGACGGTTATTGCCTCGTTGCGTTTCCAGACGCACGAATCGAACGGCTCGTACTTCCAGGACGTCGTTGCAAACGACATTCAAAACATACATTATTAAAGAAACAAGAACCTTGAGTTGAAGTGAGGAGGATGTTCCCGGGTAAATGCGCAAAGATTCCAACCTTCTTCTCGCAATTCGACTCAACAATGCAGAAAAAAAAATCAAAAGTCCAGCAGATTCTGGCTGGCAGCGTAAAAATGGACACTTGTACGTCTTTTTTCGCCAATGGCGATGTGAATATCTTGCCCTGCCCATGGGAGTGTGACAAACATGTGACCGACGGTGGCCGACGCCAACCCAAGGGACGCATGACCATTGAGGAGGACGGCACAAGCCACTTCCGCGCCTATCGTCACAACAGCGGCAGCCGCTATACGCACCTCTATATGACGGAGAACGGCGAGATGAAGCGCACGCGTACCAACCTCATTGTGAAGCTGGTACTGCCATTGGGCATCGGACGCATCAAGATAATTGAGACCCTGATGAGCCAGGTGCAGGAGATTGTAAACTATATTCGTTCACTGAAAGATAACACTTGCTGGGTATGAGAACTATAGCTATTAATCCACGACAGAACAAGGAGCAGACAAGGGCATTCGTACAGGAATGCCCGCTCCAAGACTACGACGCATTGACTCGTTCGCCACGTTTGAAACAACTGGAGCAGCGCATCAACAGCAGTCAGGACGAGGAAGAGCAGCGCCGACTGAAGGGCTATCTGCCGTTCCGCTGTCCGCACTACACGAAGTTCCGTGATGACTATCGTGACCGTGAGCATATCGTGGCTGAGTCGTTCACTTGGCAGACGTGTATTGACATCGATGACCCTGAGTTGGTGGAGAAAGCCAACGAGATGTCGGAGAGGCTCGACGTGGAGGCTGGTGGAAAGTGGCAGGGCTTGATGCTGCACAAGGATTACAGCATCCGTCGCAAACTGCACATCGATATTCGTCTGCCGTTGGGGATGACGGTGCCCGAGGCACAGCGTGCATATTGCAAGGCTCTTGGCGTTGCTTGCGATACATCGTGCTTCACGCCTGAGCGGTTTATCTATATTTCGCCTGCTGATTTTGAAATCTATCGTGCCGATGGTTGGTGTCAGCAACTTTCAGAGGAAGAGGTGGCACAGCGTCGCAAGGCTTATACTGACAGAGGTTTGAGCATTGATGGTCGAACGGAGGATGGAGCGTATTATGATGGTGGAATTACGAAGGAGGAAGGTGGATGTAGTGCTCCTTCGACCCTCAACCATCAACCTTCCGAAGGAACACTTCAACCTTCCACCCTCAACCATCCAACTTCATTCAAGGGTGTGGCATATAGTTCGATTATCAGTGAGTATTGGCACAGAACGGGTGGTGAACCCAGTGAGGGTGAGCGTAACAAGCGACTGCATCAGTTGGCGGCTAATCTTCGTGCCATCTGCGATAATAACGAGGAGTGGCTGCTGGAGTTGATGCCCCGATATGGGCTTTCTGTTCAGGAAATGAAGAGTATTATCCATTCGGCTTGCAAGGAACCCACCAAGGGCTCGCGACTGATGGATCAGATTGTGACTGCGCTCGAAACGGGTTCGCTATTGGATGATGCGGAAGAGGTGGACGTGGAAGACGAACAATTGTCAATCCTCAATTGTCAATTGTCAATCAAGAGGATGCCGATGGGTGTTCGCGACAGCATCAATGCCGTTGGCCCTCAGCTGGCGATGCCCGTAGTGACGGCCATCTGTCCGTGCATTGGAGCGCTGGCAACGGGTGTGGTGCTCGATGTACACGGGCAGAAGAAGGGACTTAACCTGATTGCTTACATCGCCGGTGACTTTGCCAGCGGCAAGGGACAGATTGACCCCGTAGTGGAGGCCTGGATGAGCGAGGTGGCGGCTCTCGACAAGATGTACCAGATGCAGGAGGACGAGTGGCGTAGCAAGAAGCAGGCGGCGAAGAACAAGAAGGAGCAACCCGAAGAACCTAAGCTGCCTGTGCGCTACATCACGCTGAACACCACGGTGGCCAAGTTGGCTGAACGTCTGGCGAACACCGAGGGCAAGCACGCCTTCTCGTTCACACCGGAAGCCGATACGGTAGCACAGAAGTTCAGGACGGCCATGAGTGATTTCTCGGTTATGCTGCGTCAAAGCTACGACGGTTCGAAGTTCGACCGGGAGGCCAAGAGCGTGGAGGCGGTGAACGCGCATATTGAGCATCTGCTGTGGAATGTCTGCATGTGTGGAACGCCTGATGCACTTTACCGCGTCGTATCCAACTACACTGATGGTTTTCAGAGCCGTATTGCAGTGGCTCGCACACCTGACAATACGTTTGCGAAGCTGGAAGACAAGCCCTACGTGCTGACATCAAGACAGATGGAGCATATTCAGCAGATTGCTCATCTGTTGCCGCTGATGCAGGGCGAGGTGGTGCTGTCGAAGCTGGAAGCGAAGGGCCGCGAGTGGGTGGAGCGCATCCGTCTGGAGACAATGAAGAACGACGACAAGGTACGTGCCCGCCAGCGCTTCCGCGTCTGTGTGACGGCACAAAGGATGACCTGCTGTCTGATGCTCTGCAAGGTGTGCGAAGGGCTTATTCAGAAGCATGGATTAAACGGTGCCGAGGCACACTTGAAACAGTATCCGAACCTGTGGAAGGAACTGCTGCTGAAGGTTCAGACACCGCAGATGCTCGGGATCTACGACGTGATTGCCGACTCGCTTTTAGAGAATGCCCTGTACTTCTTCCGCGACCGCATTGAGAACGCTTTCTGCAGTCGTGACTACGCAGGATACCTGAGTGGCGAACGCCTGAAACGTGGTAAGAACGACTCTATCTATGAGCGACTGGACATGCAGTTTACCTTCGATCAAGCCATGCAGCACTCGGTGGCCATCAAGGGCGCAGGCGTGACGCATAATACCGTCCGCCAGATGCTGAAGAACTGGCGCAAACAGGGACTTGTCATCCTGACCGACCAAGGCCGGTACAGGAAGGTTTAGAGTTTAGAGTGGTCATTTTGGTCATGGTCATTTTGGTCAAAATGCGTAAGCAATTCGAATGAAGTTTAAAATCTATTTTGATATGGAAATTCAAAACACCCAAGAATGCTTTGTGCAGCTCTGGCGAAAGCTGGAGCGCACAAGGCGGCTCTTCGGAGCATTGCGCAAGCGGTTCTGCATCCGTCAAGTGCTACGGTCGTGGTTCGGCTCCGAGGCCACTGACGACTTGATCTGGGAGGTATGCCGTCTGGCCTCGCTCTCGCTTGATGAGGACAACCCCATCTGCGGCTGGGACGAGCTGCCGCCGCTATCGCGCTATCCACGCAAGCACCGCGAACTGCTGCGGGCCCTTGTGGCTGTCAAGCTCGGCATCGGTATGCGCAAGGTCAACCTCAAGGCGATAGACAAAGCCTACAGCATCGTCTTTTCCAAGAGCACGCCCATCAATGTAAATAAGAAGGCAGCTGAATGTTTATAGGATGATGGTGTCGAGATTCGAGTGGGATTATCTGAATGAATCTGTCAACAGTTTGATTTCGATTTGGGGGCTGATGCGTTCGTAGAGGATGTTATAGACGGCATCGAGGATGGGCATGTTGACGTGCTGGTGGCGGTTGATCTCCTTCATGCACTTGGTGCCGAAGTACCCCTCGGCAATCATCTCCATCTCAATCTGTGCCGACTTGACGGAGTAGCCCTTGCCAATCATCGTTCCGAAGACACGGTTTCGTGAGAAGTTCGAGTAGCCCGTCACGAGCAGGTCGCCCAGATATACCGAGTCGTCCATGTTGCGTTCCAACGGGTGGACGCTTTTCAGGAAGCGTGTCGTCTCCTGTACGGCATTTGAGATGAGCACCGCCTGGAAGTTGTCGCCGAACTTGAGTCCTGAGCAGATGCCGGCAGCAATGGCATATACATTCTTGAGGACGCTGGAATACTCGATGCCGATGACGTCGCTGGAAGTCTTGGTCTTGATGTAATCGCTGGTCAGGATGTCGGCAAAGGCCTGTGCCTTCTCCTTGTCGCTGCATCCGATGGTCAGGTAGGACAGGCGTTCGAGTGCCACTTCCTCTGCATGTGAGGGACCGCCCAGACAGGCGAGGTTCTCGTAAGGTATGTCATATACCTGGTGGAAATACTCGGAGCAGACGAGGTTCTCGTCGGGCACGATACCCTTGATGGCTGTGACGACGAACTTGTCGCGAATGCGTGTCTTCAGCTTCTTGAGATGGCTCTTGAGGTAGGGTGAGGGGGTGACGAAGACCAGCGTGTCGTATTGCTGCACAATCTTATTGATGTCGCTGGAGAACTCTATCTCATTGATGTCGAAGTGAACACCGATCAGATAGGCGGGGTTGTGTCCCAGCCTCTTGAAGTCTTCGATGCGGTCATCGCGGCGCATGTACCAGCCGATGTGACGGGTCTTTCCCACCACAATCTTGGCAATGGCCGTTGCCCATGAACCGCCGCCGATAATCGCTATCTTTCCACAGTCGAACATTTCTCAATCCATTTTGCCACCTCGTCAACGGAGGGCTTCTGCATGTCGAGCTTGTATTTCTTGACGATGTCGCCAATCTTCTGTTGCAGGCCCTGGGCCTTCTCGTCGCGGATGTTCTGAACGAGGTTGAAGCCTGCCTTGCGCAATACAGGCACCCATTCCTCGCCGACGCCGACGGCTGCCCATTCCTGGACGGTGCTCTGCGGAGCCTTCTTCTCGGGCTTCATCTGCGGGAAGAAGAGCACTTCCTGGATGAAGGTCTTGCCCGTCATGAGCATGACCAGACGGTCGATGCCGATGCCGATGCCGCTTGTCGGCGGCATGCCATATTGCAGAGCACGCAGGAAATCCTGGTCGATGATCATGGCCTCGTCGTCGCCCTTGTCGGCCAGACGCATCTGCTCGACGAAACGCTCCTCCTGGTCGATGGGGTCGTTCAGCTCAGAGTAGGCGTTGGCCAGCTCCTTGCCGTTGACCATCAGTTCGAAACGCTCTGTGAGTCCTGGTTTTGAGCGGTGCATCTTGGTGAGCGGAGACATCTCTACGGGGTAGTCGGTGATGAACGTCGGCTGGATGAAGGTGCCTTCGCAGAACTCGCCGAACAGCTCGTCGATGAGCTTGCCCTTGCCCATTGTCTCATCTACTTCCATGCCCTTCGACAGGCAGAAGGCACGAATCTCCTCCTCGGTCTTGCCGTTGCAGTCGAAGCCCGTCTTCTCCTCGATAGCCTCGAGGATGGGCAGACGACGGTAGGGAGCCTTGAACGAGATGATGTTGCCGTCGATCTCACGTTCGGGTTTGCCGTTGACGGCGATGCAGATGGTCTCGAGCAGCTTCTCCGTGAACGACATCATCCAGTTGTAGTCCTTATACTGTACGTACAGCTCCATGCAGGTGAACTCGGGGTTGTGGTTACGATCCATGCCCTCGTTGCGGAAGTTCTTGCCGATTTCATAGACACCCTCGAAGCCGCCAACGATGAGGCGCTTCAGATACAGCTCGGTAGCAATACGCATGTACATGTCCTGATCGAGGGCATTGAAATGGGTGATGAACGGACGGGCGCTTGCACCGCCGGCAATCATCTGCAGGGTAGGCGTCTCCACTTCCGTGTATCCAGCCTCATCCAGCACCTTACGCATGGTGCGGATAACGGTGGCTCGCTGGAGAAAGGTCTCCTTGACTCCTTCGTTAACCACGAGATCGACATAACGCTGACGGTAACGCAGCTCCGGGTCGTCGAACTTGTCGTAGGCCACACCGTCCTTGTATTTCACGATGGGCAGCGGCTTCAAGGCCTTGGAGAGCAGTGTCACCTCCTTGGCGTGGACGCTGATTTCGCCCGTCTGCGTACGGAACACGAAACCGCGTACACCGATGAAGTCGCCGATGTCCAACAGCTTCTTGAACACCACATTGTACAGGTCCTTGTTCTCGCCGGGACAGATGTCGTCGCGGGTCACATAGACCTGTATGCGCCCCTTGGAGTCCTGGAGTTCGACAAACGAGGCCTTGCCCATCACGCGCTGCGTCATCATACGGCCGGCAATGCAGACCTCACGGGGTTCTGCGTCGTCGCTGAACGACTCGCGTATCTCGTTGGAAAAAGCATTGGTGGGATATTCGGCTGCGGGATAGGGGTTGATACCCAGCCGTCGCAACTCTTGCAGACTTTCGCGTCTGCCTATTTCTTGTTCACTTAATTCTAATACGTTCATTTCTCTTCATTGATACATTAACGCCTGCAAAGATACAAAAAAATATCCAATATGGATGAAAAAGACCAAATTTATTCATTTTTATTGTAAAAAAAAGGAAAATCATTTGGTCGCGTGGCGAATAATTCGTATTTTTGCCACAATAATAAATTAGACGCTATGATTGAAACATCAATGAAAGACAAAGTATTCGGTGTACACATCAGTTTGGCCCGGACAATTTATGCCATTGTTGATATTCGTGGAAATATTCTGGTCCAAGACCAGTTCCCTACCAGTGAGTACAACAACGTCAACGACTTCGTCTCCGTGTTGAGCGAGCGCCTCGTTGAAATGATGTTGGCCAATAATGCATTGGAAAGCGTACGTTCCATAGGTATCGGTGTTTCAAATGCCAACCACCAGACGGGTTGTATCGAGAAAGCGGTGAACCTGCCCTGGAAGGGTGTTGTTCCGATGGCAGCCATGATTCGTGACCGCGTAGGACTTGCTGTGGCACTGGGCAACAAACCCCATGCCCGGGCGCTTGGTGAAAACGTGTTTGGTGCCGCTCATGGCATGAAGGACTTTGTCATCATATCCATTGGACACGGACTTGGCAGCTTCCTCTATTCCAACGGACGTCCTTATTTCGGTTCCGACTACTTTGCCGGAGAGGTGGGTCATTCCTGTCTTATCCCTCACGGCCGTAAGTGTAACTGCGGAAACGAGGGTTGTCTGGAAGCATACGTCGCTGCAAAGGGTATCCTGCGAACGGCAGCGGAGCTCATGGAGGAAAGCAGTGAGCCTTCGCTGATGCGTGACAATGACCATCTGACACCCGTGGACATTACCGACTATTGCAATCAGGGCGACGCACTGGCCATCGAGGTGATGCGGCGTACAGGCGAGTACCTGGGAAGAGGTCTTGCTGCATACGGCTCCGTTCTCAACCCTGAAGCCTTTATCTTTACAGGTGGTGTATGCAATGCCGGCAACTGGCTGCTGGACCCGGCTGAGGAAAGCTATAATAAATATGTGTTCGGCAACATCTCAGGAAAGACACGATTCATACTCTCGTCCTTCAGGGAAAATGATTGCGACTTACTTGGCGCATCCGTTCTCGCGTGGGGCGTCAAGGAATATTCCCTGTTCAAATAATGCACCATAGTTTAAGTTTCCATGTTTAACTCATTAACTTTTAAATTCTACGACTTCCAACATGAATGAGATGACGTTAAAGACCAAGGTAATCGGTGTTGACATAGCCTTGGATTATACCAATTGCGCTGTCGTCGATTTGAGAGGTAATATCATTGCCCAGAAGTCCTTCTCGACAAAAGACTATCCCGACGTCAATAACTTCGTGTCGCGTCTGTGTGAACAGATTGTCAACATCGCCGAGGAAAACGGAGGCCTTTTGAACATGCGCTCCGTAGGTATCAGCGCACCCAGCAGTAACTACAGGACCGGCTGCATTGAGAATGCCGCCAACCTGCCTTGGAAAGGAGTCATACCCCTGTCGGCCATACTGCGTGACCGGCTGGGAATGTCGGTGGCTGTTGCCAACGACTGTCACGCCAGCGCACTTGGCGAACTGGCTTTCGGTACCGCACATGGTATGACCGACTTTGTCGTCATGACATTCAAGAACGGAGGTGTGGGAAGTTGTATCTTTACCAATGGGTATCCACACCTGGGTGCTGACGGCTTTGCCGGAGAGATAGGACATACCTGCGTAGATGTCGATGGCCGCTTGTGCGGCTGCGGACACCGCGGATGTCTGGAACGCTATGTTTCAGTGGTCGGTGTTGTGCAGACGGCCCGGGAGTTGATGGCGCAGAGTGACAAGCCCTCACTCATGCGTAACATTCATGACCTCACGGCACCAGCGGTGACACTCTGTTGCGAGAAAGGCGACGAGCTGGCTCTTGAGACCTATTACCGTACAGGTCGTATACTTGGAACGGCTCTGGCCAACTATGCATCCATGCTCAATCCACAGGCCATTATTATCGCTGGCGACATCTTGGCAGCGACCAAGTGGTTCATACAAGCCACACGTGAGGCAATGGAAGAGCATGTGTTCCACAACCTCAAGGGGGGTAAGGTGCGAATACTGAATTCCATCCTCGACCCGAAGGAAAGCGACCTTCTGGGTGCCGCCGCATTGGCATGGAGCGTCAAGGAATACTCGCTGTTCAAGTAAGAACGGATAACTATCAAAACCTGAAATCTCAATGCTCAAATCTTAAACCTCAAAATCTATTTATTATGGAATCTATTACAGAAGGAGTTGAAACGGGTAATCAGATAAAAACCCGTGTTATCGGTATCGACATCCGCATGGAGAAGACAACCTATGCCATAGTGGATATACGTGGTGAGATTGTTGCTTCCGATTATTTCTTTACGACGGATTATCCAGATATCAATGATTTCGCACAGGCATTGTCTGAAAAAGCAATGAAGCTGATTGAGGAATATAGCGGCATCGAAAGCATTCGTTCCGTCGGCGTTAGCGTGCCAAGTGCCAGTTCCGTGTCTGGATGCATAGAGAATGCTGCCAATCTTCCATGGAAAGGAGTCATTCCACTGGCAGTCATGCTACGTGACAGAATGGGATTGGCAGTAGCTGTTGCCAACGATGCATACATCACGGCACTTGGGGAGAAGACTTACGGTAGCGCACATGGTATGAAAGATTTTGTGGTCGTATCCATCAGTCATGGAGGACTGGGGAGCTGTTTCTTCTCCAATGGTCTGCCCCATCTGGGCTTTGGAGGTTTCGCCGGTGAGCTTGGACACACCTGCGTAGAGGTCGATGGCCGGTTGTGTGGCTGCGGACACAAGGGATGCCTGGAAGCCTATTGCTCGGACAAAGGACTACAGATGACCGTAGAGGAACTGATGGCAGAGAACAAGGAGCCAACAATGCTGGCAGACCTTCCAGAACTGACCATCACCTCCATAGCAAACTGTTGTGACAAGGGCGACAAGTTGGCGATTGAAGCTTTCCGTCGGGTAGGAAACATTCTTGGACTTGGACTGGCAAACTATGCTTCTGTGATTAATCCAGAAGCCATTATCCTAACGGGCGACATGGTGTCGGCAGGCAAGTGGCTGCTGAAACCTATGCGTCAGTCGTTCGACGAGCATGTGTTCCCCAATATCAGGAAGATGACACGGATTCTTGTCTCTATCCTGAAGGAAGGCGAGCGCGACGTGCTGGGCGCAAGTGCTTTGGCATGGGACGTGAAGGAATACTCACTTTTCAAGTGACAAATCTCAAAACTCAATGATATAAAGTGGATGTAGAAAGAATCAAGGAAATCATTAACGAGAAGCCCAATCTCAGTACTGCCCTCGGGATGGAGTTCATCTCCACTCCTGAGGATGATGTTTGTATGGCTCGCATGAGGGTTGACGAACGCAATCGCCAGCCGTTCGGCTTCCTCAGTGGCGGCGCGTCACTGGCACTGGCCGAGAATCTGGCCGGTGTCGGCTCGTCATCGCTGTGCCCAGGGAAGATATGTGTGGGTATTGAGGTCAGCGGCAGCCATGTGAAAGCGGTAGCCGAAGGCGACACGGTGACTGCTGTAGGACGCCTCCAGCACCAAGGAACTACGCTTCATGTCTGGAACGTGGATATTCGCAACAGCATAGGAGAGCTTATCTCCACCGTCCGCGTCACGAACTACGTTATCAATCCCAAGAAGTAATGTCAGCGTTTGCACTCATCCATTTCCCCGGTGCTTCCGATTATACACTGTTCGAACAAACAGCCGGCGAACCCCTGGAGCTGAAGTCATGCGAGGAGTTGAGCGGTCGTCAGGGATTTGTCGTAGCCCCTTTTGCCCCTTCGTCAGAACATCCCATTCTGCTGATTCATCCCGATAGGGTGTCCTTGCATAAACTTCCTGAATATCAGCAGTCAACTGGGCACGAGCTGCCCGCCGTCACTTCTTCTCCTTATTTGCGAGAGGCCTATCACGATATCTATACTTGCTTCATCAAGATGTTGCGCGGCGGCCGTTTTGACAAACTGGTGCTTTCGCGCAGTATTGACATAGAACGGACGGGAGAGTCAGAGCCTGTGGAACTGTTCCAAAAGGCGTGTGTCGTCTATCCGTCTATGACAGTGATGATGGTCAGCACGAAGCGAAGCGGACTCTGGCTGACCGTCACGCCCGAATGTCTGCTGACAGGCGATGGGACTCATTGGGAGACAGTGGCACTGGCAGGTACGAAGGTCGCGTCAGAGAAGAGAGGCTGGAGCGACAAGGAAATACAGGAACAGCGCTACGTAGCCAGTTACATCATCGATAGCCTGTCTGTTTGGGCTGATGAGTATGCGGAGCGAGGACCGAAAACCGTCTATGCCGGCCACCTGGCACATCTGCGCTCTGTCTTCCCCTTTACAATGTCTGAGACCGGAAATGTCGGCAAGCTGCTGGAATCCCTCCATCCAACTCCCGCTGTCTGTGGCGTGCCCAAGGATGAGGCGTTTCACTTTATCCTCGGCAATGAGGGGCATGACCGTTCCTATTACAGCGGCTTCATGGGACCGTTTAATCTCAAGTCTCAAACCAATCTCTACGTTACTCTTCGTTGTATGCAGATACTCGGGGACCGCTATCGGCTCTATGCTGGTGGCGGGCTGCTGACAGACAGCGACGAGGAACAGGAATGGCTGGAAACAGAGGCCAAGCTGGATACCATGCGTGCGCTCTTAATAAATCGAAAGTCGTAAATTTGTAAATTGTAGATCTCAAGGTGTATAGCAATAAGGAAAATGTCAATATCCTCACGGCATTGCTCGTGGCTCACGGCGTGAATCATGCTGTCTGTTGTCCTGGTAGCCGCAATTCCCCTATTGTGCATAACCTGAATGAGTGTCCCCAGATTGAATGTCACCCCGTGACCGATGAACGCTCGGCGGGCTTCTATGCCTTAGGAATGTCGCTGGCGACAGGCAAACCCGTTGTTGTTTGTGTCACCAGCGGTACAGCATTGCTGAATCTGATGCCAGCCGTTGCAGAGGCTTATTACCAGCATGTCCCTTTGGTGGTGATTTCTGCTGACCGTCCACCGCAGTGGATTGATCAGCTTGACGGGCAGACGCTGCCGCAGCCGGATGCTTTAGGCCGTTTCGTCAAGAAGGCAGTGACGTTGCCAGAACCTCATGATGAGGAAGAACGCTGGTACTGCAACCGTCTGGTGAATGAGGCATTGATAGAAAAGCATGCTCCTGTACACATCAACGTTCCCATCAGTGAACCCTTGTTTGAGTTCAGTGTTGCTGAGCTTCCTGCGGAGCGGAAGACAGAACGGATAGAATCAGAGATGACTGGTATGACGTTGAACCATGTTGTACGGATGTTCATGCAATCCAAGCGTCCCATGCTGGTGAGTGGCCAGCCTTTGAATCCCCATTTCGATGAAGCGGTATCGCTGGTTGGCAACGATGAACGTTATGTTCCTGACTTTGTGCTCTATACAGGTGGTTCCATCGTCAGCAAACGAGTCAAGCATTTCCTGCGGAAAGCCAAGGAGACCTGGGCGGTGAATCTGACGGGAGAGGTGAACGACACGTTTATGAATCTGACACACGTCATTCAAGGTGATGGAGACGTAGTGGCCGATATGGTTCGTTTCCATCTGGAACAGCAGCCGCATCCCTTCGTGCAGCTATGGAACGAGTTGCTGGAACGAATCAGCAGCCACGCTGATGCCTACCAGCCAGCTTACTCGCAGATGGCTGCCGTGAAATGCTTTGAACAACAAATCTCAAATCTCAAATCTCAAATCTCAAATCCCTCCGTCCACTACGCCAACTCAACCGCTATCCGTCTTGCCAACATCTATGCGCAGCATCCCGTGTTCTGTAATCGTGGCGTCAACGGCATTGAGGGCTCCCTGTCAACTGCTGCAGGCATGTCGGTGGTGACGGACGAACGGGTCTGTTGTGTTATCGGTGACCTCAGTTTCTTCTACGACCAGAATGCGCTGTGGAACCAGAACCTTCGCGGCAATTTCCGCATCCTCCTGCTGAACAACGGCAAGGGCGGCATCTTCAATATGCTGAAGGGGTTGGAGCAAAGTCCTGCCAGAGACCGATTCGTCGCTGCCGAGCATCATACGACAGCCGAGGGTATCTGTCATCAGAACAATGTCACTTACAGGAAAGCTGAGAACATGGAGCAGATGCAGGAGGGCATTGACTGGCTGTTGCATACGGAAAGTGAGCACCCCCTGTTGCTGGAAGTGCTCACCGATGCCTCAGAAGATGAACGTGTCTTCAAGGATTATTATAAAGACACACTAACATGTTAAAACGTTATTCTGTCTAATATTTGAATGAAGAGCCTCCGACGAACTCACGCATGATCGATGTGGGCGGTATCTCCTTGTCGCTAATGGGAATGAAGTAGCGCAGGAATTTCAGCAGCCTGTGAGCCTCTGCATACTCAGGGCAGTTCTTGGGTACCGATGTAAGTATGATTTCCGCATGTGTGCGTAGCACGGCAAACTCAATGTTGAGTGCCGAGTTGAACATCACGTCGGCCGACTCCTGGAAGGGGAATATCCACAGATCTTCAGCTTCACAGACGTTCTTCCATTGGGCAATGGTCTCTTGTGCGGTATAGGCTCCCTTGTTGTAGTCGCGGATGATGCGGCGCAACAGACGGTTGTCGCGTACGGGAATCCAGTTGTGGTCATCCAGTGAGATGCTGGTCAGCGCCGAGATGTAGATCCTGAACTTCGCAGAGTCGGGAATCTTCTTCGTCAGCAAGGGGTTCAGCGCGTGGATACCCTCGATGATAAGTACGGAGTCATTGGACAGCTTCAGCTTCTTGCCGTTCCATTCGCGCTTACCAGTCACAAAGTTGTATTCAGGAATCTCCACCCGTTCACCTGCCATCAGTCGTAGCAGATGATCCTCCAGCAGGTTATACTCCACCGTCTCAATATTGTCGAAGTCGTAGTCGCCGTTGGGAAGCTTTGGCGTATCGACGCGGTTCACAAAGTAGTCGTCGGTGGAGAACGACAGCGGTCGTAAGCCACAAGCTAACAGCTGTACGCTGAGTCGCTTGCAGAACGTGGTCTTGCCCGACGACGACGGGCCTGTGATAAGCACAAGACGCACAGGATCCTCCTCGCGGTGGAACCGTCGCTCTATCTCCTCTGCTATCTGTACGATTTTCTTCTCCTGCAAGGCCTCGCTTACCTGTATCAGCTCAGAGGCATGACCTTTCAGGATGGCTTTGTTCACGTCGCCGGCATTCGACAGGCGCATGATAATGTCCCATTTCGTCTTCTCGGCAAACATGCCGTAGGTCTTGGGCATATCTACCTTTTCTGCCAGCTTGGTAGGATTGTTCCAGTCGGGCACACGCAGCAGCATGCCGTCGTGATAAGGCTCCAATGCCCACACCGTCAGGTATCCGGCCGATGGCACCAGCGGTCCGTAGTAGTAGTCGGCAGTGTCTCCCAGCATATAATAGTCGCTGTATATCTGTCCGCTGCTTTCCAGCAGCTTCACCTTATCGATGAGTCCTCGCTCGGCAAACACGCGGATGGCTTCTTCCGTCGTTGCCTCATTGCGGCGGAAAGGCATGTCGAGGTTGATGATTTCCTGCATGCGATCACGGATGCGATCCACGTCACCTTCAGCCAGCGGCTCGTTGTTCTTCTTCTTGAAGTTACAGTAGTAGCCGCGTGAGATGGTGTGTTCGATAAAGAGCTTCGAACCGGAGAAGACATCCTGCGTGGCTTTGTAGAGAACGAAGCAGAGTGAGCGCACATAGACACGGTGGCCAGATCCCTCGCGGGCATCGAGGAACTCCACGTCACGGTTCTGGTAGAGCCGGAACTTCAGTCCCTGTGAAGCGTTATTCACTTTCGCAGAAACCACAGGATAGGGAAGCTGGATCTCGTCGGCAAACTCTTGATAGACGTCAAGCAGCGACGTTCCTTCAGGAAAACTCTTCGTCACATTGTTGTTCTTACAACGTATTTGTAGCATAGTCGTATGTATTTTATTGCCTTTTCTTTCTTTTTTAGGTTTTTAGTCTTCAATTTCAAACAGCTGCAGGAACCCACTTAGGAAGAATACCTCTTCAATATCCTGCTTCATGCCCTTCAGGATGGCCTTCTTTCCATTGCAGCGCACGTGTTTGAAGACTTTGAGCACAATACGCAGGCCGCTGCTGGAAATGTAGTTTAGTTTTGTTAAGTCAATGACGATGTCGCTGTCCGTTCTTTCAAATACGGGCACAAGACTCCTTTCAGCCTTACTGCTGGCTGCATTGTCGAGGTCGCCGTTGAGGGCAGCCACAAGTCTTCCTTCTTGTTCGTAAATCGTGATGTCTAACATATGATTGTCAATTATTTCGGTACAAAGATAAGCATATTATTCGAAAACGCAAAATTTTTAACGCTACAAAGGTGCTGTTATTCAGAAAAAAAAATGTACCTTTGCAGTGAAATATGTCAATAACAAAACCTTTCAGTGATTAAGTAACAAATATCTCTGCGTTTTTGCAGACCTATCAAGATCATAAAACGATGATGAATACAGTAACTAAAAACACCCGAATCTTTGCCGCAAGGGCATTGATGACATTTGTCTTGCTGATGGCACCCGTTGTAATGATATGGGCACAGGAGATGAACGAGAAGTATTCTTTAACAACACAGATGTTTTTGAATGAGTTGAGGGAAGAGGCAGGACAGCCAGCGGCCGGTCCGCGTCACGTACCACCACGCCGACTGCCCGACGGAAGGCTTCTGCCACAGCCACGTCGACTGATTGCCAGCCCCGATACGGTAGCTGGCGTTGCCTATATCTCGTGTTTTATCCATCTGAAGGATGTGGGCGACTTGGGTTCTGTTCGCGCACTTGGTGTCGAGATTGAGGAGACCTTCGACGGTCTGGACTTTGTCACAGCCCGTGTGCCAGTAAATCAGTTGGAACCATTGGCTAATATCGACAATGTTACGAAGATCAAAGTGGCACAGCAAATGCGTCCACTGACCGATGTAGCACGCCAGCAGACCAATGTGGATGACCTGCTCACCCAGTCGCCCGATGCCACGGCATTAGGTATTACCAGCAAATACGATGGAACAGGTGTCATATTGGGAGTCATTGATTTAGGTATCGACTTCCAGCATATCGCCTTCAGGGATAAGAACGGCAACAGCCGCATCAAGCGAGCTTATGTTTATAACGGCTCGAGTGCCCAGGAATACACCAGCATAACAAGCACCTCGCCTACGACTGATGATAATTCTGAGGATCACGGCACGCATACTGCTACGACGGCTGGTGGTTCCAGCGTCATCGTGAACGGATCAACGGTTACTGTTACTGACGATCACGCCAGTGCCACCTACGGTGGTATGGCACCTGGTGCTGACCTCTATCTGGCAGGTATCAAGGGTTTGTCTGACACCTACCTCACCAATGCCCTGAAAAAGATGGTCACATACGCCGACAGTCAAGGCAAGCCTCTCGTGGTGAGCAACAGCTGGGGCTCCAGCTGGGGACCTCGCACAGGAACGGGTGAATGGGCTGATTTGGTGGGTACTTATTTTGGCGACACCCATCCCAACCGAGTCATCCTCTTTGCTGCTTCCAATGATGCAGGCCACAAGAACGGTAACGAGGGCGGCGGCTATTTCGTGAAGAAGAGTTCTGCTTCGGATGGCAGTCCGCTCGGTACTATTATTCGCACAGATGGGTATGGAGGTGATATTTATTTAGGTCTGATAGCTTGTGCATGGAATGCCAGTAATTCCACTATGCTAAATTGTAAACTCCATGTACTGAACAGTTCTGGCACTATTTTAAAATCTTGGCCAGTCGATACAAATGGCACATCATCATTCAGCGGATTGAGTACCTACTATTCTGGCTCGATGACTGTTTACATAGAGAAAGAAAATGGAAAATACCGCTTAGCGCTCTATTCTGCAGATGGTATTCAGACAAAAAGTTCAGGTGCATACACACTTGCTATCGAAGTCTATCCTGAATCTGGAAGTGCCAACATCAACATGTGGTCAGGCGACTGGAGTTTCTTCACCGACAACTACACAACGTCAGGACACACTTGGCTTGATGGTACTGACGATATGTGCGTCAGCGACGAGGCTACCATCCCCAATGCTATTTCGGTGGGTGCCTACGTATCGAAGAAAACTTGGAAAGCATCAAATGGCTCAACCTATACATCCAATGCATATACGGTAGGTGATATTGCCTACTTCTCCAGCTATGCCACTGCCGACCAGAGTCCTACGGGCTTGGCCTATCCTTGGATTACTGCACCTGGAGCACGCCTTGCTGCAGGCGTGAATCATTACCATACAGCATCAGTGGATGATTACAGCTACTACGGTGACGATTATAAAACAGACCTTGTTGTAAACAATAGCAAGTATCCATACGCCATGATGGAAGGTACATCTATGGCTACGCCCGTAGCGGCTGGCATTGTGGCGCTGTGGTTGCAGGCGTCGCTTGACGAGAACGCAGCACACAAGAACCTCACCGTCAACGATGTGAAGACCATCATGGAGGCTACTGCCATCAACGACAACTACACCACAACGGGTGCCAATGCCTCACATTTTGGTAAGGGAAAGATTGACGCGCTGGCAGGCATTCAGTACATACTTGGTTCCTCAAGCAGTCCGCTCATCAAGGCCACACCGACGAGCATCGACTTCGCCGATAAGAACCCATACGCCACGCGCAGCTACACCAAGACGCTGAATGTGAAGGGCTTTAACCTTGAAGGTGCTATTTCTGTTACCCTTGCGGATGCCAATGGAGTCTATTCGTTGAGTCAGACGAGTATCACACAGAGTGCTGCCGCTGACGGTGTTGACATCACAATTACCTATGCACCACAAGCAGCAGGCACTCACAACGCAACCATCACGCTTACCAGCAGCAATGCTACAAGTGTGGAGGTTCCTGTGACAGCAACAGCCCAAGCAGCTACACCCACCCTTATTGCCGACCCAGAGACGCTGACTTTCACTGCTGGGCTCAACGAACAAAAGAGCTTGACATTCGATGTACTTAGTGAATTCCTGACTGGCAATGTCTCTGTTACCCTCAGCGATGTCAACAACGTATTCTCTATCGACAAGACGTCCATCACAAAAGCCGACTCCGAAGAGGGAGCAACCGTCACCGTTACGTTCCAGTCAGCAACAGCAGGCACTTTCAATGGCACCGTCACTCTCAGCAGTGCTGGCGCAGAGGACGTGGTTATCAGCCTTACGGGTACGGCTGCCACAATCTCTGACGAGACGATAGATTTTACTGCACAGGGATTCGCAAATGCAACGGCAGTTACAAGTGTTAGTGGCACGAACTGCACTGTTACTTTTGACAAAGGAACAAACAGCAGCTCCCCAACCTATTACAGCACAGGTAGTGCAATCCGTGCTTATGGCGGCAATACGATGACCATTGCTTCAACCACCAAGAATATCGTCAAGATTGAACTTACTTTCGGCTCGAGTGATGGCAGTAATACCATTACTACCGATGTTGAATCCTACAGCAATGGCACGTGGACGGGTAGTGCATCATCCGTCACGTTTACCGTTGGAGGCACCAGTGGCAACCGTCGCATACAAAAGGTAAAAGTCACCTATGCTGAAAGCGGAGGAGGCACGACACCTGTTGATCCCACTCTCGCTTACTATCAGAATGCTGACGGCACGATGGGCTCAGCTCTGAAGACATCGATGTGCGGTATCATCTATAACCGCACCCAACAGAGCTATGACGATTTGTGGGAAGCTTTTAAGACAACTGATGTAAAGAGCAATGGAAAGATTTGGGATATGTACTCGAACATCACGAACTATACACCCGTTACTTCCGGCTCATCCTATAGTCAAGAGGGTGACTGCTACAACCGCGAGCACTCATGGCCACAGAGCTGGTTTAACAGTAATGCCCCCATGTACACCGACCTGCATCATATTTATCCCACTGATGGTTTTGTCAATGGAAAACGCTCCAACTATCCATTCGGTGAGACGAGTAACCCCACCTACACGTCTGCTAACGACTTCAGTAAGTTAGGTACCTGCACCTATCCTGGTTACACTGGTATAGTCTTCGAGCCAGCCGATGAGTACAAGGGTGACTTCGCGCGTACATATTTTTATATGGTGACCTGCTACGAGGAGAAACTTGCAGATTGGTACACTAACTACAGCAGTACGGACGTTGTACATGTTATTAATGGTACCACCTATCCTGCTTTCCAGACTTGGCAGCTCAATATGCTGATGAAGTGGGCGAAGAACGATCCTGTCAGCGAGAAGGAGATAGCTCGTAACAACGCTGTCTATGCTATCCAGAACAACCGCAACCCGTTCATCGACTATCCGGGATTGGAAGAGTACATCTGGGGTTCAATGACCACCACGGCCTTCAGCTACGACAACTATGTGCAACCAGTATATAATCAGGAACCTCCAACCACACCGACAGGTCTTGCGCTTTCCGATGTAACATCCACTTCAATAAACGCCTCTTGGACGGCTGTAGCCGATGCAACATCATACGATATCGATGTTGTACAGGGCTCATCATTCGAGGCTTCTGCTGGCGAGTCGGTATTACAGGCGGATTTCTCCTCCACTACAGGCTGGACTCTCTCAGGAACGGGTACTTATACTGGTGCTGGTTACTATGGCGATGCATCTCCTTCTATCAAGTTCGATGGAACAGGTGATTATGCCATCAGTCCTGAATTCAGTTCTGGCGTTAAGCTCCAGTTCTGGGCATACGGTAATGGTGGCTCAGGCAGTACTTTCAAGATTTCCGGTCTTGTGAACAATGCATGGACAGACATTGAAACCGTAACCATAGCCCAAGGTGGCGCTACTTGCGAGGTCAATCTTCCTGACGGAACTACTCAGGTGCGTTTCGACTTTACTAAGTCCGTGAACTGCGCCCTTGACGACGTGATTATCTATGGTCCAAGTAACAATCCTGTATCGTTGGATGGTTATCCTAAGTCTGTAGCCAACGTCACTTCATACGATGTTACTGGCCTCACGCCGAACACCCAATATGCAGTACGAGTTCGTGCCGTGAACGATGCTGGCAATAGCGACTGGTCGGCTGCCGCTACCACTACCACCATCGCAAACAGCGCTCCTGTTCTCACGGTGCCCCAGACCTCCTACGCCGTCACCGTCGGTGATCCCGACGTGAACTTTACCGTTACCGTCACTGGCACGCCTGAGCCCACGGTGATCGCCACTTGCACGGAAGGGGCCTACTTCGTCTTCGAAGACAACGAGTTCTTGTTCGAAACCTCTGTCGTCGGCACCTACCACTTCGTCTTCACGGCCACCAACAGTGAAGGTTCCGACTCCAAAACCGTCACCATCGTCGTCTCACCCGCCCCTGTCACAGTACCTGAACTAACTGTCAGCGATGTCACCAGCAATAGTGCTGTCGCTTCATGGACGGAGTGTAACGGCGTAACAGAATATACGTTACAATTGGCCAGTGATGATGAATTCACAGAAAGCAGCTCGGGCAATGAGCCGACCACACTCATCAATGAAAGCTTTGAGGACAATAAGATTCCGACTGGTTGGACGTCATCTGGTAGTAATATCTCAATAGCCAATGGTAAATCAGGCGATGGTACTTATTGTGTCGCCTTCAAGGGGACAGATGCTTATCTGATTACCCCGCTTGTGGAGAATCCCGCTAACGTATCCTTCAATTACAAACGCTCAAGTAACACTGCCGCATGGGGTCTTGACGTCTCTTACGCAACCTCCAAGAATGGCCCATGGACTAAGATTGATGAAGTGAGTGGTGCTTCAACCAGTTGGCAGACATTCTCTCAAGAGTTAGATGACGTAGGCTCTGTTTATATCAAGTTCACTGATACCCGTTCCAGCGGAACCGCTGAACGTTACATCGACCTCGTCCAAATCACGAGTGCTGGTTCAGATCCTGTTGCAGGCTCTATCATCTCCACTCAGACCGTTAACGGCACTGATTACACCTTCACAGGCCTCACACCTGAAACTACATACTATGCTCGTGTGAAGGGTGATGCCGACTGGTCAAATGTTGTCAGCTTCACCACTAACGCAGTGCTGTCATTGGCTGACGAGGGAAACAACAGCAGTGCCATTAGCACAGCAGCATCGAGTGGCAAGAAGTATGACGTCACCCTTTCTGGTCGCACGCTTTGGAAGGACGGTGGCTGGAACACGCTATGCCTGCCGTTTACTGTTGACGACTTGAGCGTAACAGAATTGGCAGGTGCCACTCTGATGGAACTTGACATTGCGGGCAACTACGATGGCAATACAACAGGTCTCAATGGCAGTACGCTCTATCTGTATTTTAAGAATGCTACAAGCATTGAGGCGGGCGTACCTTATATTATAAGATGGGACAGCAGTGACAACATCGTGAATCCTACGTTCACGGGTGTGACTATTAACAATGCTTCCCTCACCGATAAAACTGCTGCATTTACGGGTGGTAAGTTCATTGGTAGTTATATCTATCAATCGTTCACGACGGAGAACAAGTACATCCTGTTGATGGGTGACAACAACACGCTGTACTATCCACAGCCCGACCTCTCCAATCCCGCCAATCCGATCTATCCGTACCTTGGTGCCTTCCGTGCCTACTTCGAGCTGGAAAGCAGCATAGGTAACGCTGTCCTGTATTTCGGAGATGAAACGACAGGAATGATGAGTCTCACCCCCGACCCCTCTCCAAGAGGCGAGGGGAGTGGATGGTACACGCTACAGGGCCTGAAGCTTGGCGACAACAAGCCGACAACTCCAGGAGTGTATATCCATAATGGTAGGAAGATCATTGTGAAATAAGCCTCCTCCTGACCTCCCCCTCGGGGGGAGGAGCTGGGGAGGAAAGGCTTGAGGTTGAACTAATAAATTAGCTCAAAGATGTAGTATGATAGACGAGATCATTGCTTTCAATAAGACTTTCGTTGAGCAGAAAGGCTACGAGAAGTACCTGACGGACAAGTACCCCGACAAGAAGCTGGCGGTGCTGTCGTGTATGGACACACGATTGACGGAGTTGCTTCCTGCGGCTCTTGGGTTGAAAAATGGCGATGCTAAGATTATCAAAAACGCCGGAGGCTTGGTAATCTCAGCATTCGACTCGGCCATGCGTAGCCTTATTGTTGCTATCTATGAGTTGGGAGTAGAGGAAATCATGGTGGTGGCTCACTCGCATTGCGGAGCCTGTCACATGAGTTTCGATCACTTCCGTCACGAAATGATAGCCCGTGGTGTGACCGACGAAACTCTTGGCATTATCCGCAAGTGTGGTATTGACTTGGATCATTGGTTGGAGGGATTCAAGGATACGCCCGAATCTGTCCGTGAGACCGTTGAGACAATCAAAACTCATCCGCTTGTTCCAAAGGATATCGTTGTTCGTGGTTTCATCATTGATTCCGAAACTGGTGCTCTTGAAGAGATAACAGAGGAGCCTCAATGATAAAAAACAAAGCTCCAAGGCAAAAACCTTGGGGCTTTGTTTTTTTTCAGCGGAGAGAACAGGATTCGCCTTTAGCGTTTTGAACCTGTTCTGTCGCTTCTGCGGAGAGAAAAACAAAGCCCCGAGGTTTTTGCCTCGGAGCTTTGAATCCTCTTCTAGCGGAGAGAACAGGATTCGAACCTGCGAACCAGTTTTGCCGGTTACACGCTTTCCAGGCGTGCCTCTTCAACCACTCGAGCA
>CAJOQT010000055.1 GCA_905236875.1 uncultured Prevotella sp.
CTGGGAGCCGATGAGTTCTCGTTTGGAACATTGCCACTGATTGTTCTGGGCTGTGTGATGATGCGTAAGTGTAATACCAATACCTGTCCAATGGGTGTGGCAACCCAGAACCCAGAGCTGCGCAAGCACTTCCAGGGCCGTTCGGAGTACGTGGTGAACTTCTTCACCTTCCTGGCCGAGCAGGTGCGCGAGTACCTCAGCGAGATAGGTGTTCACAGCCTGAAGGAGATTATCGGTCACACAGAGCTGATTGAGGTCAGCGTGCCCGACGGTTCCGCCGTCGAGAAATGGAAGACCATCGACTTTGCCCGCCTGCTACATAAGCCCGAGACAGACAATGTTGCGATTGAACGTGAGCAAACTCACTCGCAGAGCAAGGCCCTCTACTGGGATCGTGGCGCATTCACCAAGGTGAGCGGCGTGAAGGACGAGGAGATTATCAAGGCTGCCGAGAAGGCTATCAACGATGGCGAAGAGGTAACGCTGGACTATGCCATCAAGAATACCGACCGAGCTGTAACCACCATGCTGAGTGGTGTTATCGCCAAGAAATACGGTGAGGCTGGTCTGCCTGACGGTACCATCAACATTAAGTTCAAAGGCTCGGCTGGTCAGAGCTTCGGCGCATTTGCCGTGAAAGGTCTCAGCCTGAAGCTCGAAGGCGAGTGTAATGACTACTTCGGCAAGGGCCTCAGTGGTGGACGTATCAGCATCCTGCCGCCAGCACGCTCGAACGAGGATTTCAAGGCGGAAGAGAATATCATCGCAGGTAATACAGGCCTTTATGGTGCCACCAGCGGTGAGCTCTACATCAATGGTAAAGTTGGTGAGCGCTTCGGTGTCCGTAACTCGGGTGCCATCGCTGTGATAGAAGGAGCAGGTGACCATTGCTGTGAGTATATGACGGGCGGTCGAGTGGTAGTTCTCGGCAAGACGGGCCGAAACTTCGCTGCAGGTATGAGCGGTGGTTTGGCCTACGTTTATGATCCTGACCACTCGTTCGACTACTTCTGTAACATGGATATGGTAGAGCTGGGTCTCGTAGAGGACAGCGTATCACGCAAGGAGCTGCTGGAACTTATCAGTCAGCACTATCTCCACACGGGTTCTGCCCTTGCCGGCCGTATGCTTGATGACTGGCAGCGTTACGTTCAGGACTTCATCCAAGTCGTTCCTATCGAGTATAAACGTGTGCTTGAAGAGGAGAAGATGCGGAAGCTGCACGAGAAGATTGCCGACATCCAGAGAGACTATTGATGCGGATTCACGATTTAACGATGTACTATTTACGATTTATTTTTCAATTTAACTATTGTATTATTTCGCGGATAGAAGTCTGAAAATCGTCAAATCAATCAAATCGTAAATAAATTGTAAATCGTAAATTTATAAATAGTAAATTACCGAGATGGGAAATCCAAAAGCATTCCTGGAGATACACCGCCAAGAGGCTGGTTATCGTCCGATACAAGATAGAATCCACGACTTTAGCGAGGTTGAGCAGACACTTAACACCCGCGAGCGCAAACTACAGGCAAGCCGTTGCATGGACTGTGGCATACCTTTCTGCCACTGGGCATGTCCGTTGGGTAACAAACCGCCTGAATGGAACGATGCATTGTATAAGGGTGACTGGGAACTGGCCTATCGCTTGCTGAACGCTACGAACCCCTTCCCGGAGTTTACCGGCCGTATATGTCCTGCGCTTTGTGAAAAGGCTTGTGTGCTGAATTGCTATAACCATGAACCCACTACCAACCGCGAGGATGAGGCTGCTATCACAGAGGCCGCCTTCCGTGAGGGTTACATCCAGCCGCACAGCAACATTCAGCGCAACGGAAAGAAAGTGGCTGTCATCGGTGCCGGTCCTGCTGGCTTGGCTGCTGCCAGTGACCTCAACCTGATGGGTTACACTGTCACTGTATTTGAGAAGAACGAAGCCGCCGGCGGATTGCTCCGTTATGGTATCCCTAACTTCAAGCTCAACAAGGCTGTCATCAACCGCCGCATCAAGCTGCTTGAGCAAGAGGGAATCGAGTTCCGCTACGGCGAAGCTGTTGACCTAGGAACTCTAGGAGATCCTAGAATTTCCTATGATGCCTATGTCATCGCTACTGGCACTCCTACTGCCCGCGACCTCAAGGCCCCTGGTCGTGAACTGAAGGGTGTTCACTTTGCCCTCGAACTGCTCTCCCAGCAAAACCGCGTGCTGGCAGGTATGGAGTTTGGCAGGGACGAACGTATCACTGCTAAGGGTAAGGACGTGCTGGTGATTGGCGGTGGTGACACGGGTTCTGACTGCATCGGTACTGCTCATCGTCAGGGCTGCAAGAGCGTTACGCAGATTGAGATTATGCCTAAACCCGTCGAAGGTCCTGAGGATCCGCAGAACCCTTGGCCCAACTGGCCTCGTACGCTCAAGACCACTTCATCGCATGAGGAAGGTTGCACCCGTCGCTGGAACATTAACACTCTGGAGTTCCTTGGCAAGGATGGCAAACTGACAGGTGTGAAAGTGCAGGAGATTGACTGGAAGCCAAACCCTGCCGGTGGTCGTCCCATCATGGTTGAGAAGGGACAGCCTGAAATTATCAAGGCAGAACTCTGCCTGTTGGCTATGGGCTTCCTGAAACCTGAACATCCGGAATATCCCCAAAATGTATTTGTCTGCGGCGACTCTGCCAATGGTGCCTCGCTCGTTGTCCGTGCGATGGCCAGTGGCAAACAGACAGCCCAGAAGGTCAACAAGTTTTTGTCAAAATAAACCCTGAAGCCCCATAAGACCCATTAGTCCCATGAGTAAGATAAGATTCACCAAAATGCACGGCTGTGGCAATGACTATATCTACGTCAATGTGATGGAGTATCCTATCGCTGACCCCGTCGCAGCAGCCATCGCTTGGAGCGACCGTCACAAAGGCATCGGCTCTGACGGACTGGTGCTGATAGGTGCCTCGCCCGTACCTGAGGCCGACTATTCCATGCGTATCTTCAATGCTGATGGTAGCGAGGCCATGATGTGTGGCAATGCCAGCCGCTGTATTGGTAAATACCTTTATGAGAGGGGACTGACCGACAAGGCCGAGATACGTCTGTTGACGCTCTCTGGAGTGAAGACACTTCAACTACAAATAAGCGATGGCATTGTGGAGAGTGTAACCGTCGATATGGGTGAACCGGTTTTTGAGGATGAAACCCTCTTTAATCCTCAAATCGCGAAGGGCCTGTCTGCTCCCCTCGCCCAAAAGTTCCCCTCGCCCTTCGGAGAGGGGTTAGGGGTGAGGCTTGGGGCTGGGGGTGAGGATGCTCTTTTTGTTTCGATGGGCAACCCTCACTACGTCATCTTCACGGATAATGTGGACCAGGTGGGCGAATCGGGACGCGTATTAGAGCATCATCCAGCCTTCCCACAACGTTGCAATATTGAATTTGCAACCCCCCTATCATCCCCCGAGGGGGACATGAAAGCCTCCCCTCGGGGAGGTTTGGAAGGGGTTCCTTTCCGTGTTCGTGTTTGGGAACGTGGCAGCGGTATTACTCAGGCTTGTGGCACTGGCGCCTGCGCTACCGCTGTAGCAGCTGCATTAACAGGCAAGGCTGGTCGTACATCACAAATCGTAATGGATGGCGGCACGCTCACCATCGAATGGCGCGAGAGCGATAATCACGTCCTCATGACCGGCCCTGCCGAATTCGTCTTCGATGGCGAGGTCGAAATAACGGAATAACGAAATAACGAAAGAAAACAATATGGCATTAGTAAACATTCATTTCCTGAACCTGCAGAACAACTATCTGTTCGCCGATATTGCCAAGAAGGTCAATGCCTTCAAGGTCACTCACCCCAAAGCCGACGTTATCAGTCTTGGTATCGGAGACGTGACGCAGCCGCTTTGTCCTGCCGTTATCGAGGCGATGCACAAGGCTGCCGACGAGATGGCTACCCGGCAGGGCTTCCGAGGCTATGGTCCTGAGCAGGGTTATGACTTTCTTCGTGAAGCTATTTTGAAGAATGATTTCCTGCCGCGTGGCATCCATCTCGATATTGATGAGATCTTCATTAACGATGGTGCGAAGTCGGATACAGGCAACTTTCAGGAGCTGCTTCACTGGGACAACTTCATCGGCGTTACCGACCCCATCTATCCCGTATATATCGACTCGAACGTGATGATAGGCCGTTGCGGCACTTATCGTGACGGTCGTTGGACGAATGTGCGCTATATGCCCATTACAGCCGAAAACGGTTTTGTGCCCGAACTTCCCAAGGGACGTCCTGTCGATGTGATATATCTCTGTTATCCTAACAACCCCACAGGTACAGTCATCACGAAAAAAGAATTGCGGAAGTGGGTGAACTACGCGTTGAAGAACGATGCGCTCATCCTCTACGACGCAGCCTATCAGGCATATATTCAGGATCCGGACATTCCGCACTCTATCTATGAAATTCGTGGAGCAAGAAAGTGTGCTGTCGAGTTCCGCAGCTATTCCAAGACTGCAGGCTTTACAGGAGTCCGCTGTGGCTATACCATCGTTCCGAAGGATGTGAGTGTTGCAACCTTCGAGGGTGAGCGTATTCCGCTCAATCAGTTGTGGCTCCGTCGTCAGTGTACGAAGTTCAATGGCTGCAGCTATATCTCACAACGTGCAGCAGAGGCCATCTATACCCCAGAGGGCAAGCAGCAGATTCGCCAGACCATCGACTACTATATGCAGAATGCCCGTATGATGCTGGAAACCTTGCGGCGGCTTGGGTACGAGTGCTATGGTGGCGAGAATGCACCCTATATCTGGATGCGTACACCCGATGGCATGGGGTCATGGCAATTCTTCGAGGCATTGCTCTACGGTGCCAATGTCGTCTGTACTCCTGGCGTAGGCTTCGGCCCCAGTGGCGAGGGCTACGTCCGCTTTACCGCCTTTGGCAGTCGTGAGAAGACTGAAGAAACCTTGAACCGAATCGAAGCGTGGTCGAAGTAATAACACAATCATTAAATAAATCGTAAATTTGTAAATCCAAAAATTTAGACAAGATGGAAGCATTAAGATTTCAGGTTGTCGGCGAGGCCTTCAAGAAGAAGCCGCTCGACGTAAAAGCACCAAGTGAAAGACCTTACGAGTATTTTGGCAAGAAGGTCTTTAACCGTGAGAAGATGTACAAGTACCTGCCGAAGGATGTGTATGAGAAGATGATCGATGTCATTGACAATGGCGCACGACTCGACAGAGAAGTTGCCGACGCAGTAGCTGCTGGTATGAAACAGTGGGCTATAGAGAATGGTGTGACGCACTATACCCACTGGTTCCAGCCTCTCACCGAGGGAACCGCCGAGAAGCACGACTCGTTCATCGAGCATGACGGCAAGGGTGGTATGGTTGAAGAGTTTACGGGAAAGCTGCTCGTTCAGCAGGAGCCGGATGCCAGCTCGTTCCCCTCTGGTGGTATTCGTAGCACCTTTGAGGCTCGTGGCTATTCGGCCTGGGATCCCACAAGCCCTGTGTTTATCATTGACGACACGCTCTGCATTCCTACTGTATTTATCTCTTATAGCGGCGAGTCGCTCGACTACAAGGCTCCGCTGCTACGTGCCCTGCATGCAGTCAACGTGGCCGCTGTCGATGTCTGCCACTATTTCGATCCCGCTGTCAAGAAGGTTACTTCAAACCTTGGCTGGGAGCAGGAGTACTTCTTGGTTGATGAAGGACTCTACGCTGCCCGTCCTGACCTGCTGCTGACAGGCCGCACCCTGATGGGACACGACTCTGCCAAAAACCAGCAGATGGACGACCACTACTTCGGCTCTATCCCTGAGCGTGTCGCTGCCTTCATGCGCGACTTGGAGATTCAGGCTTTGGAGCTGGGTGTACCCTGCAAGACACGTCACAATGAGGTAGCACCCAACCAGTTTGAGTTGGCACCAATCTTCGAAGAGACGAATCTTGCCGTCGATCATAACATGATGCTGATGTCGCTGATGAAGCGTGTCGCCCGTAAGCACGGCTTCCGCGTGCTGCTGCATGAGAAGCCCTTCGCAGGCATCAACGGTAGCGGTAAGCATAACAACTGGTCGCTTTCTACCGATAATGGCATCCTGTTGCATGCCCCAGGTAAGACGCCAGAGCAGAACCTGCGCTTCGCCACCTTTATCGTAGAGACGCTGATGGGTGTCTATAAGCACAACGGCCTGTTGAAGGCCAGTATCATGAGTGCCACCAACGCCCACCGTCTGGGTGCTAATGAGGCACCTCCTGCCATCATCTCCTCGTTCCTCGGACGTCAGGTCAGTGAGCTGCTCGATCACATAGAAAAGGCAGATAAGGACTTCCTTGCCATGACTGGCAAGCAGGGTATGAAGATGGACATCCCAGAGATTCCGGAACTGCTCATCGATAATACCGATCGTAACCGTACGTCGCCCTTCGCCTTCACTGGCAACCGCTTTGAATTCCGTGCCGTAGGTTCTGAAGCCAACTGCGCCAGTGCCATGATAGCCTTGAATAGTGCCGTCGCCGAAGCACTCGTCAGCTTCAAGAAGCGTGTGGATGCACGTATCCCCGAAATGGAGAAGAAACTTGCCGGTACTGAGCACAGCGCCAAGTTCCATGCCATTATCGACGTGCTGCGCGAGGACATCAAGACCTGTAAACCCATCCGTTTCGACGGCAACGGCTATAGTGACGAGTGGGTCGTTGAAGCTGAAAAGCGTGGTCTTGACGTTGAGAAGTCCTGTCCGAAGATCTTCGAGCGTTACCTCGATGCCGACAGCATTGCCATGTTCGAAAGCCTCGGCGTGATGACAAAGAAAGAACTCGAGGCCCGCAACGAGGTGAAGTGGGAGACCTACACCAAGAAGATTCAGATTGAGGCCCGCGTCTTGGGTGACCTCTCGATGAACCACATTATCCCTGTCGCTACTCGCTATCAGACAGCGCTGCTGTCGAATGTGGAGAACATCTCTACGATATTCCCCATCGACAAGGCCGAGAAGCTGAATGCCCGTAACATCAAGATTATCGAGGAGATAGCCGAGCGTACCTTTGCCATTGAAAAGGGTGTCGATGAACTGGTGAATGCCCGCAAGCTCGCTAACAAGATTGAGGACGAGCACGAGAAGGCCATTGCCTATCACGACACGGTAGAGCCGAAGATGGATACCATCCGTTACCAGATTGACAAGCTGGAACTCATTGTCGATGATGCCCTCTGGCCTCTGCCCAAGTATCGTGAACTGTTGTTCATCCGATAGGAAAGTGAACTGTTGTTCATCCGATAGGACAAATCATAAGGCCCGATGCATTCAACGGCATCGGGCCTTTTTTCAACGATGGTCAGCCTTGACAGACTATTCTAATATGAACGAGTAGTTCATCGGTTATAGCAGTCTGAAAGTGAGGACTGTGGTGCCCAATTGTATTTCTGTACCGTCATGGAGCCAAAGCGTATCACAATCAAGTACCTGTATTTTGTTTACAAAGATAGGAGACTTACTTCTTTCTTTTTTCAGAATGGCTTTTTTGGTGCCGTCAGGTGCTGTGAAAACGGTGATTTTGCAGCAATAACGACTTATAGTATGGTCGATTGATTCTATCTGGACATCAACAATCGAAAATGGACTTTTCCGTCCAACAAGATTTTCTCCTTCTTTCAGGAAATAGGTTTTACCGTTGGCTTCTAAAACGGCACTTCTGTTGAGATTCTCATTCATATTTTGCTCGCAAAATCAGAATAGTTAGAACTCGACGCTGACTTTGGCGTTGATGAGGCGGCCGGTCAGGTAGTTAGGTACGGCATACTGCTGGTTGCTGACGTCTGTTACCCAGTAGTAGGAGTTCACGTTGTTGATGCCAAAGAGGTTCAGGCAGTCCAGTCCTACCCATATACGTTTGAGGCCAAAGGTCTGGAGCCGCTCGTTCTTGTAGGCGAGATAGCTTAGTCCGATGTCGGCACGACGGTAGGCGGGGGCTCGGAACTGTTGGTATTCCAGTCCTCGGTGAGGTGCTCCGAAGGGCAGTCCGTCGGCAAAGGCTAATTTGAGGGTCATCCGCCAGCGTTCAGTTCCGGGGAAGTAGTCGGTGAAGTGCAGGTTCATGGCCCAGCGCTGGTCGGTAGGCAGTGGCATAGAGTGTCCGTTAAACTCCTGCTTGGTTGACATGAGCGATATGGTAATCCAGGAGTCTGTGCCTGGAACAAACTCACCAAAGAGCTTCAGGTCCAGTCCTGCAGCGTGTCCTTTACCGATGTTTTCGCCGTAGTAGGTCAGTTTCATGTTCTGTACGTTGTACGGAATCAAGCGGTCGAGTGCCTTATAGTAAGCTTCTGCCGTGAAGCGGAACGGGCGTTCCAGCATCTTGAAGCGGTAGTCCATTGCAGCGACGAAGTGGATGCTACGCTGGCTCTTGATCTGGTCGTTGAACGTCACTACGGTCTGACCGTTGATGGTTGTGGTATCGCGCATCTCCTTGAAGAAGGGCGTCTGGTAGTATATGCCTGTGGCAAAGCGGAATGTCAGGTCTTGGTTAAACGATGGCGTGACAGCCAGTGCCAAACGAGGTGACACCGTCGTTTCTCCGTTGAACGACCAATGGCTCATGCGAATGCCATAGCACAGCGTGAAGAAGCTTTGCTTCTCCGAGCCAGTTGCCCAGCGGTATGTGTCTTGCAGATAGGCTTCGGTACGTGTCGAATTCAGTTCGTTGTCGGCCTTCAGCTGGTAGATGAGGTCAAGACGTTCGGCGGAGTGGGGTAGTGAGTAGCCACTGGAGTCGCGCATCTCCCATTCGCGTGAGTATTCGTTGATGCGTTCGCGTTTCAGTGTCAGCGCACCTTCCCACTGGTGGTGCTTGGTACGGTGCTGTACCAGCAGTTTGCCGCTTATGACGTCTGCCGTCAGTCGGTTGCGTGCATGTTCCATGTAGGTGCCTACGGCCAGCTGCTCTGCTGCCTGTGCGTCGTCAAGCCAGTACTGGCCGATGATGTCGTATGCCTCGCGTTCCTTGGTATGGAAGGCCGACCCCATCAGGGTGATGTGGGTGTCGGGAGTCATGTTGTAGGTGATGGCAGCGTTGCCGAAGAGTGTCCTGAACACGTCTTTCTCCTGTCCGTCGAAATATACCTTGAACGTCTTGGCGTTCTCCAGCGTACCAAAGGAGGTCTCGCGGTCTTCTGGCATAAACTTATAATGGTTGTCGGAGATGTTGCCAATGACCTCAAACAGCCAGCGTCTCGACGGTTTGTAAGTCATATAGGTCTGGTAGTCCAGGAACGATGGTCGGTACTCTCCCTTGGTGTCGGTCGTACCCAGCAGGTAGCTGTTGGTTTTATAGCGTAACCCATGACTCATAGAGAATCGCTTGCCCCCGACGCCGAGGAAGGCGCTTCCGCCCAGCAGCGACGCCTGCAGGCTGGCTTCTGTCTTGTCCGGACGACGGTAGCGGATGTCGAGTGCCGATGACATACGGTCGCCGTAACGTGCCTCAAAGCCGCCTGACGAGAAGCCGATGGACTCCACCATATCGGGATTGATGACCGATAGGCCCTCCTGTTCACCGCTGCGTACCAGCAAGGGCCTATATACCTCGATGTTGTTGATATAGACGGAGTTCTCGTCGAATGAGCCGCCACGCACATTATACTGGCTTGATAGCTCGTTGTGCGAGCTGACACCGGCCTGCTGCTGTATCAGTTCCTCTACGGCATTACCGCTGGTCGTGGGGTTGGTGCGTGTGTCACGAGGCGTCACGTCCTCGGTGGGCGTGTTACGTCGGCGGCGTTCAGTTACCACAACCTCACCCAATGCTTCAAGCGAGGGTAACATAACCTCAATTTGCATCTTTCCCTTCGGATTGTGGAAAGTGCGTTTCTTGGCATTGTATCCTACCATAGAGAATTTAACCGTCACGGTATCAGCTGATTTCAGTGTGATGCTAAACTCTCCCTTCAGGTTGGTCATAGACAGCTTCCCTTGTTGCGCGCAACTTACGTTCGCCAACTCGATAGGGTTGTTTTCCTCATCGATGACGCGTCCTGTCAGGGTAAATGTCTGAGCAATAGCACTCATGCTCATGCCAGTCAGCATGAGTGCTATTAATAATATAATATGTGGTGTGGCGGATCTCATTCGGTTGTCACTTTCCAATAAAACGCAACAAAGGACGTTTTATTGTGCTGTGGCAATTAGTCGCCCATGACAGAACCGAGTGATTCCAGATCGCTCATCTTGATTTTTCCTTCGAGCACGATAAACTGCAACGTGCTGCTGCTGGCCTGTACTACGACCATCGCCTCGGCATAGTCGTCGTCGCCATAGATGTATGCCATAGTGATGTTGCCCTCGTCGTTTTCCTCGGCCAGCTTGTTGTACCTTATTTCAAGCTTCTTTACGTCTGCGAGTATGTCGCTGATAAGCTGTTCGTCGCCGTTGTTCACCTGCAGCAATTTCAGAACCTCGATACGATTGAGGATTTCCTTGGTGTTTGCGTCAGCACCAGCGGCAGCCAGTTGCAGCAGTTCCTTTGGTAACTCATTAAACTCGACGCCAGCCATTCCTTTGTATTTCTCGATGATGTCCTGATGGGTTTGGCAGAAAGCCAGCTGGCAGGTCAATGTAACCACCAGCAACATAAGCATTTTTTTCATTGTCGTTTCTTTGTTAAGTTTATAAAACGGGTGCAAAGGTACGAATTATTGTTGAGAGTTGATGGCTGAGCGTTGAGAGTTCGCTCATTTTTATAGTTTTTTAATCATGGTTTCATTTTCACTCATCTCTCGTGAGTCAGGGGTGTTAATGGGAGTTGATGGAATTTGAGAGACAAGGGATTTTGTTTATTATCTTTATCAAAATAATGATTAATACTAAATTAAAATGATAGAATTGTGCTAATAATGTTAAATTTAACGGAAATAATTAACAAAACAGATACCAGTTAGTGTGAAATCTTCTATCTTTGCAGTCAGTTTCGAAGACCAATTGAAGATTCATGAAGAAAAGTACGATTTGGACAATAGCCATAGTCATGGGCCTCTCGTTTATGGGTCTGCTCTATTTACAGCTGTCTTATATTGAAGACATGGCGAAGATGAAGAAGGAGCAGTTCGATGAGTCGGTTTACCGTGCTCTTTACCAAGCCTCTCACAACCTGGAGATGAACGAGACATCGCGTTATCTGGAGAAGGACCTGAACGCCGTTGAGCGTCGCGCCTTCCGTCAGGACTCTGTGATGGTCGATGGTCTTGACGGTTCAGTCCGTCAGTCCCACCAGTTTTCTGTGGCTGCCGACGACGGTACGGTCTATTCGTCGTTCCAGCTGAATGCTCTGGAAGTGCGTCCTGCCAACGTGCCGAAGGCGATGATACTGCGCAAGGACAAAAACTCGCTGGCTGAGGCATCGAAGTCAATGCAGGAAGTGTTGCGTAATCGCTACATCTATCAGAAGGCACTGCTGGACGAGGTGGTCTATTCCATATTATATACTGCCAGCGAGAAACCGCTGAAGGAACGTGTGAACTTCAAGATGCTTGACTTGGACATACATGAGGAATTGCTGAACAATGGCATCGACATTCCCTATCATTTCACTGTATCGACGGCTGACGGCAGGGAGGTCTATCGCTGTCCGGACTATTCGGAGAAGGGACAGGAGCATAGCTATACACAGGAGCTCTTCCGCAATGACCCGCCGTCGAAGATGGGTATTATGAAGATTCACTTCCCGGAGATCAACAGTTACATTTTCTCTGGAGTGCGTTTCATGATTCCTTCGATTGTCTTTACGGGTGTACTGCTCGTCACGTTTATCTTCACCATTGTCATCATCTTCCGCCAGAAGCGCTACTCTGAAATGAAGAATGACTTCGTGAACAACATGACACACGAGCTGAAGACCCCGATTGCAAGTATCTCGTTGGCTGCTCAGATGCTTAACGACGACAGCGTGCCCAAGAGTGAGAACATGATGAAACACCTTGGCGGTGTGATAGCCGACGAGTCGAAACGCCTGCGTTTCCTCGTAGAGAAGGTGCTCCAGATGTCGATGTTCGACAAGAAAGATGCAGTGTTCAAGAAGAAGGAGATGGACCTCAATGAACTGCTGGAGAACATTGCCAATTCCTTCACGTTGCGTGTGGAGCATACGGGTGGCAAGATTATGATGGACATCGGCGCAGTCGATTCCTCGATATACGTAGATGAGGTACACTTCTCGAATATGATTCACAACCTGTTGGACAATGCCGTGAAGTACCGTGATCCGGAGCGCCCCATCGAGCTGGTGCTGAAGACGTGGAACGATGACAAACACCTGTATTTCTCGATACAGGATAACGGACAGGGAATCAAGAAAGAAAACCTGAAGAAGATCTTCGACAAGTTCTACCGTGTACATACAGGCAACAAGCATGATGTGAAGGGTTTCGGCCTCGGTCTGGCCTACGTCAAGAAAGTCGTCGATCTGCATCAGGGCGACATCAAGGCAGAGAGTGAAGTCGGTAAGGGCACAAAGTTTACTGTGAGCCTGCCGGTAATTGAGATTGGTTAGAGGTAAGAGGTGAGTGGTGAGATGTAAGAGAATAGTATACTAACAACGAGAATAATGAATGACTTTTATTATAGAAATCTAAAGGTATATCATAAGGCGTTGCAGCTGGTAGCCGAAGTGTATGGAACTATCGATATCAGAGACCACAAAAATGCTAGTAGGACTAAGAAAGAATTTTGAAGATAAAATATAAGTATAACCATGGTGTACTGGTTTTAGGTTATGGAGCAGCAGAGCATATCTCTCACTTCCTACCTCTTACCTCTCACCACTAAAAAAACAACAACGATTATGGAAGAGAATTTGAAGATTTTACTTTGTGAGGATGACGAGAACTTGGGTATGTTGCTGCGCGAGTATCTGGCAGCCAAGGGTTACACCGCAGAGCTTTGCCCAGACGGTGAGGCAGGTTATAAGGCCTTCCTGAAGACCAAGTTCGACATCTGTGTGCTCGACGTGATGATGCCAAAGAAGGACGGCTTCGCATTGGCACAGGAGATTCGTACGGCAAATGCCGAGATTCCTATCATCTTCCTGACGGCCAAAACCTTGAAGGAAGATATCCTGGAAGGCTTCAAGATTGGTGCTGACGACTATATCACAAAGCCTTTCTCTATGGAAGAGCTGGTGCTGCGTATTGAGGCTATCCTGCGCCGAGTACGTGGAAAGAAGAACAAGGAGAGCACACAGTACCGCATCGGACGTTTCAGCTTCGACACCCAGAAGCAGCTGCTCTCTATCGGCGACAAGCAGACCAAGCTCACTACCAAGGAGAACGAACTGCTGGCACTGCTCTGCTCGCATGCCAACGAGATACTGCAGCGTGACTTTGCCCTGAAGACCATCTGGATTGACGACAACTATTTCAACGCCCGCTCCATGGACGTCTATATTACCAAGCTGCGCAAGCACCTGAAGGATGACGACCAGATCGAAATCATCAATATCCACGGCAAAGGCTACAAGCTCATCACTCCCGAGGAGGATAAGGATAAATGAACCGCTTAAGACAATACGGAGGACTGGCACTGATTGTTATCGGTGCCATCCTTTTATTTACCGAATACCTGTCTTGGCTGACAGGTAACTGGGTACTTCTGCTCGGACTGTTTTTCATCATTGCAGGTATTATTCTCTATGTTTTGATGCAGAAATGGACTGATAAGTATTAAAATATATTAAAAGAGAGGTATCTCTCAACGGTCAACCCTCAACTCTCAACAATAATTCGTACCTTTGCACCCGCAATTTTGCAAACGTAACATTTTTTTATTAATTAAACAGTATGAATCAATACGAAACCGTTTTCATTTTGACTCCCGTTTTGTCTGATGATCAGATGAAGGAAACGGTCGCTAAATTCAAAAAAGTACTCACCGACAAGGGTGCAGAGATTCTGAATGAAGAGACCTGGGGATTGAAGAAGATGGCTTATGCTATTCAGAAGAAATCGACAGGTTTCTACTGCCTGCTCGAATTCAAGGCTGAGCCAGAAGTTATTGACGTTCTCGAGACCAGCTTCCGCCGCGACGAGAAAGTTATCCGCTACATGACTGTGAAGCTTGACAAATATGCCGCACAGTATGCTGAGAAGAGAAAAAACAAGTACGCTAAATCAGAGGAGGCTTAAATCATGGCAGAACAATCAGAAATCCGTTATTTGACTGCTCCTTCTATCGACACCAAGAAGAAGAAGTATTGCCGTTTCAAGAAGAGCGGCATCAAGTATATCGACTACAAAGATCCCGAGTTCCTCAAGAAGTTCCTCAACGAGCAGGGTAAGATTCTTCCCCGTCGTATCACAGGTACCTCTCTGAAGTATCAGCGCCGTGTGGCTCAGGCCGTGAAGCGTGCCCGCCAGATAGCACTGCTGCCTTACGTAACCGATTTGATGAAATAATAATTAAGGAGGACGCAAGATGGAATTAATACTGAAAGAAGATATTATCGGTCTGGGATATAAGAACGATATCGTGAATGTAAAGGCTGGTTATGGTCGTAACTATCTTATCCCTCAGGGAAAGGCAGTCATCGCTTCACCGTCAGCCAAGAAGATTCTCGCTGAAAACCTGAAGCAGCAGGCCCACAAGCTTGCAGCTATCAAGGCTGAGGCAGAGAAAAAGGGTCAGGGTCTCGAGGGTGTTGCTCTGACGATTGCCGCCAAGGTTAGCGCTACAGGTCAGCTCTACGGTTCAGTCAATGCAGCACAGGTTGCTGAGGAACTGAAGAAGCTGGGCTACGATGTTGACCGCAAGATCATCACCATGCGTGATATCAAGAAGGTAGGTGAATACGCTGCTACTGTTCACTTCCACAAGGAAGTAGCTGTTGAGGTTCCTGTAACCGTTGTCGCCGAGAACGCTCCCGTTGAGGAGGTGAAGGATGACGAGATCACCGTTCAGGTTCCCGTAGTAGAAGAGGCTCCTGTTGCTGAGGAGGCACCTGTGGCTGACGAGCCAGAGGAAGAAGCAGAAGCTTAACCGCTGTAAAGCAACATTTCAATAATGTGAAATTCCGATTGTCGGCTGACAGTCGGGATTTTTTATTGTTGTCAGTATGTCCTGACATTTTCACCCGGTAGTTCACTTTTCAATACGTGGGTGAAGTCTCCTCGCCGGCAGACTCTATCGTCAACTTTTTCGTGCAATGGATTATGCGAGAAGAATTGGCATCTACGAGCAAGTTTTCAAAGAAATCAAAGTTAAGTAAATCAAAATCAGTCCCATCCCTCTTCATTGTATCACCCTATTTACGTGAGACAAGGACTAGTCCCTGATGTACTCGAGTAAATCGCCAAAAAGAATACGGAGAAAGTTTTAGTACGTCCCTTGCGTACTCGCAGTACGTAAGGCACGTACTGGCAGTACGTCCCGTCAGTACTATAACCGACCCGTAGGCAAAAGTCCATAAAAATGGATTTTGCAGGGGCAGGTAGTAGATAATAGAATGAAAAAATGAGAGAATGAGAAAGGGTTCAGAGTCGTTTTGGTCTGCTTCCACTGCCTTCGAGCAGAGCAAGAAGGGAAGTTAAGCAGCGCAAGAGGGGCCTTTAAGTAAAGCAAGAGGGGCCTTTAAGCAGAGCAAGAGCGCTCGGCCTGTTCTCTTAAATGATGTTGTATTTGACGGACAATTATACGTGTTTTGCGAAAAAAACACTATCTTTGCTCCAAATATTCCAAAGCTTTATGAAGAGAATAGCATTATTTATGGTGATTACGCTCAGTGTTACGTTGGGCCTCGCCGCGAAAGAGAAAAAGATGGTTCAGCAGCCGCTTAAGCCTATGAACGAGTTTATCAGTGAACTCATGAGCAGAATGACTGTTCAGGAGAAGATCGGACAGCTGAATCTGCTGCCGTCAGGAGACATCCAGACGGGTATCTCGGAGAACAGCTCTGTCAGCGTAGCGATTCGGCAGGGTAGGCTGGGGGCCATTCTCAATCTGAAGGGTGTTGACAACATCCTGAAAGTCCAGAAGATGGCAGTCGAAGAGTCGCGCTTAGGCATACCGCTTATCTTTGGTATGGATGTAATCCACGGCTACGAAACCATATTCCCCATACCTTTGGCGCTGGCCTGTTCTTGGGACATCCCAGCCATCGAGCAGAGCGCCCGCATAGCTGCCCGTGAAGCCACTGCCGACGGCCTTTGCTGGACTTACAGCCCGATGGTCGATATCAGCGTTGATCCTCGTTGGGGACGTGTGGCCGAGGGTGCAGGTGAGGATCCGTTTCTTGGCTCACGTATCGCAGAGGCAATGGTGCGAGGCTATCAGGGCGATCTCTCGCAACGCGATCAGCTGATGGCCTGTCTGAAGCACTATGCACTTTATGGCGGCTCGGAGGCTGGGCGTGACTATAACACGGTCGATATGAGCCGAATTCGCATGTACAACCAGTATTTCCCTCCTTATAAGGCTGCTGTAGAGGCTGGTGTAGGTAGTGTGATGTCGTCGTTCAATACTGTTGACTATGTGCCTGCAACGGCTAACCGGTGGCTGCTTACCGACGTGTTGCGTCAGCAATGGAACTTTGGCGGTTTTGTTGTAACCGACTATGGTGCCATCAACGAGATGATGAATCACGGACTGGGCGACCAGCAGCAGGTGGCGGCACTGGCCTTGAAGGCTGGAACCGACATGGATATGTGTTCCGAGGCTTTCACGGCTACGCTCGAGAAGTCGCTTCAGGAGGGCAAGATTACAATGGCTGACATCGACCAGGCTTGTTGCCGTGTGCTCGAAGCCAAGTACAAGCTGGGACTCTTTGCCGACCCCTACAGGTATTGTGACAAGTCGCGCCGTCAGACCGATATCTATACCGCAGCGCATCGTCAGGCTGCCCGCAACCTCGCTGCCGAGACCTTCGTGCTGCTGAAGAATGACAACGTGCTCCCACTCAAGAAACAGGGAACCATTGCCCTTATCGGTCCGCTGGCTGACACGAAGAGTAACATCCCTGGTTCCTGGGCACCTACGGCCACCTGTCAGTATCCCACGTTGCGTGAGTCTATGCAGCGTGTGCTTCAGGGTAGGGCCACACTGCTGTATGCCCAGGGTAGCAATATCTGCCGCGACTCGGTGCTGCAGGCTGATGGTTCTTTCGGTCATTTCATACCGCGTGGCGACGATGCCCGAATGAAGCAGCAGGCTCTTGAAATAGCCCTTGAGGCCGATGTCATCGTATGTGCGATGGGCGAGTTGCAGGAGATGAGCGGCGAGTGTGCCAGCCGCAGTAATCTGGAGCTGTTTGATGTGCAGCGTGAACTGCTGGAGGAACTGCTGAAGCTTGGCAAGCCCCTCGTACTGCTCAATTTCGCAGGCCGTCCCACCGTTCTGGCTTGGGAACATCAGCATGTGCCAGCCATCCTCAATGTCTGGTTTGCCGGCTCTGAGACGGGTGATGCCATCTGCGATGTGCTGTTTGGCGACAAGTCACCATCCGGCAAGCTCACGATGTCGATGCCGCAAAACATGGGGCAGATACCTGTTTATTATAATCACCTGAACACCGGCCGGCCTGTAGCTGAGGGCACTCGGAAATTCGTCAAGTTCCAGAGTAATTATCTCGATGTGCGTAATGAGCCGCTCTATCCCTTTGGCTACGGTCTTTCTTATACCACATTCGAGTATGGCGATATTTCGTTGAGCGGTGACCGGATGAAGACAGATGGAACCGTAACGGCCTCAGTTACTGTCAAAAACACAGGTAGCTTCGATGCTGATGAAGTGGTGCAGCTCTATATCCGCGATGTCGTGGGTTCTATCAGCCGCCCTGTCAAGGAGCTGAAGGGCTTCCGGCGCATTCACCTGAGGGCTGGTGAATCGCAGACGGTTACCTTTACGATTTCTCCCGACCTCTTGAAATTCTATGACTATTATCTGAATGATGTCATCGAGCCTGGTGACTTTGATATTATGATAGGTCCCAATAGCCGCGACGTCAAGAAGAAGACAATTACTGTTTTGTAGGACAGAAGACGTTGGCCGCAGAAAACCATAAGACCATAGTCGGGTATTTTGGAAATAAATTGGGAATAATGGGCTGAGTATTAATAATTATTTGTAACTTTGCAGCCGCAAACTGAAAAATAACTCAAAATACAATAATCATGGCAATAATCAAACCGTTCAAGGGAATACGTCCACCGAAGAATCTGGTGGAGCAGGTGGAGAGCCGTCCATACGATGTGCTTGACTCGGAAGAGGCGAGGGCAGAGGCTGGCGACAATGAGAAGAGTCTGTATCATATCATCAAGCCGGAAATAGATTTTCCTGTAGGTACTTCGGAGTATGATCCGCGTGTCTATGAGAAGGCCGCCGAGAACTTCCGCAAGTTCCAGGAGAATGGCTGGCTTGTACAGGACACGCGCGAACATTATTATATATATGCCCAGACCATGAATGGAAAGACTCAGTATGGCCTGGTGGTCTGTGCCCATACCGACGACTACATGGCAGGACGCATCAAGAAGCATGAGCTGACACGTAGAGACAAGGAGGAAGACCGCATGAAGCATGTTCGCATCAACAACGCCAATATTGAGCCGGTGTTCTTTGCCTATCCTGACAACGCCGTGCTCGACCAGTTGCTGAAGCGCTATGCACAGACCGAGCCGGAGTATGACTTCATTGCTCCTGTTGACGGCTTCCGCCATCAGTTCTGGGTGATTGACGACGAGAAGGACATGCAGCTCATTACTGACGAGTTTGCCAAGATGCCTTCGCTCTATATTGCTGACGGTCACCATCGTTCGGCAGCTGCAGCATTGGTTGGCGCAGAGAAACAGAAGCAGAATCCCAACCACCGTGGTGACGAGGAATACAACTATTTCATGGCTGTCTGCTTCCAGGCTTCACAGCTTACCATCCTCGACTATAATCGCGTGGTGAAAGACTTGAACGGTCTTTCGTCGGAAGAGTTCCTGGCAGCGCTTCAGGTGAACTTCGTTGTTGAGGACAAGGGTTCTGACATCTACAGACCTGCCAAGCCCCATGAGTTCTCCCTCTATCTCGACAGTCGCTGGTACAGCCTCACTGCCAAGGAGGGAACCTTCGACAACAATGACCCTATCGGCGTGCTCGACGTTGACATCTCGAGTCGTCTGATTCTCGATGAAATCTTGAACATCGGTGACCTGCGCTCTTCCCAGCGTATAGACTTTGTGGGTGGTCTGCGCGGACTTGGTGAGTTGAAACGACGTGTGGATAGTGGTGAGATGCAAGCTGCCCTGGCTCTCTATCCGGTCTCTATGCAACAGATCATGAACATTGCCGACAGTGGTAAGATCATGCCGCCAAAGGCCACTTGGTTTGAACCGAAGCTGCGCTCAGGACTGGTGATTCACAAGTTAAATTAGAAATCCTTTAATAAGATACATGACCGACGAGTACAAGACCATCCAGGGAATGGGTGAGGGTTACTACACCGAGAAACGTAGCAAATTCCTCGCTTTTGCCCATCACGTCGAGACAGTCGATGAGGTGAAGGAACTTGTTGCCGGTTATCGTAAGAAGTACTATGACGCACGACATGTGTGCTATGCCTACATGCTTGGTGCTGAACGCAAGGAGTTTCGTGCCAATGATGACGGTGAACCGTCGTCAACGGCAGGAAAACCCATCCTCGGACAAATCAATAGCAATGAGCTGACTGACATCCTGATAGTCGTGGTTCGCTACTATGGCGGCGTCAATTTGGGGACAAGCGGCCTTATCGTCGCCTATCGTGAAGCAGCTGCAGATGCCATTGCGCATGCTGAAGTGGTGACCAGACAGGTGGAGGAAGAGATTGCCTATCAGTTCTCTTATCCTCAGATGAACGATGTCATGCGTATCGTCAAGGAGATGCAGCCACGCATTGTCCGTCAGACTTTTGACAACACCTGTGAGATATGTCTCCGCATCCGAAAGTCAGAAGCAGAGGCATTGCGTTCAAAACTGCAGAAACTATTGTGAAGTGGTGAGAGGTAAGAAGTAAGAGTTGAGTGAAAAAATAAAGAGAAGATATGAAAAGAAGATGGCGGTGTAAGCCAGGTGAACAACCGACGGAATTTGACAAGAAAGTCATGTATCTGGAGAACAAGGGAGCACTTGTCCCCACACGTGACCTGATTCTGAACGATGAGCAGATAGAGGGCATCCGTCGCTCGGGTGTGGTGAATACAGGGGTGCTTGATGCTGTGGAAGCTGCCATACGTCCTGGTATGAACACCCAGGAGATAGACGACATTTGCATGGATTACTGTCGTCAGCATGGAGCAACGCCTGCCTGTCTGGGATATGAAGTCGATAAGGAAACGCCTCCTTTTCCCAAGAGTGTATGCACCAGCATTAATGAGGTAGTATGTCACGGAATCCCCAAGGAGGAAGACGTATTGGAAGAAGGCGACATTATCAATGTTGACTTCACGACGATTCTCGACGGCTACTATTCGGATGCTTCGCGAATGTTTATTGTGGGAGGTAAGACAACCCCGGAAAAGGAGCAGCTGGTGCGCGTGACCAAGGAATGTCTGGAGATTGGTATGGAAGCTGCCAAACCCTGGCATGGCGTCAACGAGATTGGCCGTGCCATCGAGAAGCACGCCAAGAAATATCATTACGGTGTGGTGCGTGACCTTTGCGGTCATGGTGTCGGCCTGCATTTCCATGATGACCCGGAGGTAGCACACTTTGCACAGCGTGGCGAAGGCATGTTGCTGCTGCCAGGCATGGTGTTTACCATTGAACCGATGGTCAACATGGGTTCATGGAAAGTCTTTATCGATGAGGGCGACCCCTATGGATGGGAGGTCATCAGTGAAGACGAGTTGCCCAGTGCACAGTGGGAGCATACGCTGCTGATGACTGAGCATGGTGTGGAGATTCTTTCATGGTAATTCGTTGTGACGTAATGACGTAATAACGTAATAACGTTGTAACGATATAACGAAAATAAGAAATGACGAAAGACATTTATATTTTAGGTATTGAGTCCAGCTGTGACGATACATCGGCTGCCGTGATCAAAGACGGTGTCCTGCTGTCGAATGTTACGGCCTCACAGGATGTTCACGAGGCATACGGCGGCGTGGTGCCTGAACTGGCCAGCAGGGCACATCAGTTGAATGTGCTGCCCGTCGTTGACCAGGCTATCAAACGTGCCGGCATCACCAAGGAACAGCTGTCGGCTGTTGCCTTCACTCGTGGACCTGGACTGATGGGTTCGCTGTTGGTCGGCGTTAATTTTGCAAAGGGCTTTGCCCGTGCATTGGGCATACCGTTAATAGATGTCAACCACCTGCAAGGGCATGTGATGGCACATTTCATCAAGACCCCCTCTGACTCCTCCTGTTTAGGGGGAGAACATGGGCAGTCCTCCCTCAACAGGGAGGATTCGGGAGGGTCTCCGCCTTTCCCATTCCTCTGTCTGTTAGTCAGTGGCGGCAATTCACAGATTGTCAAGGTAAATGCCTATAATGATATGGAGGTGTTGGGACAAACCATCGACGATGCTGCAGGCGAGGCCATCGACAAATGTTCGAAGGTGATGGGACTTGGCTATCCTGGCGGGCCTATTATTGACCGTCTGGCGCGTCAGGGAAATCCCAAGGCCTATCAGTTCTCTGAGCCGCATATCCCTGGTTTGGACTATAGCTTTTCGGGCTTGAAAACCTCGTTTCTGTATTCGCTCCGCAAGTGGGTAGAAGAAGATCCCGACTTCATCGAGCATCATAAGGAAGATATTGCTGCGTCGCTGGAATGGACCATTGTTGATATACTGATGAAGAAACTTCGACTGGCCGTCAAGCAGACAGGCATCAAGCATGTGGCAGTGGCTGGCGGCGTCAGTGCGAATAACGGACTGCGCAATGCCTTCCATGACTATGCACGCAGGTTTGGATGGACCATCTACATCCCGAAGTTCAGTTATACTACAGACAATGCCGCCATGATAGCCATTGTTGGCTATTTCAAGTACTTGGACAAGGAGTTCTGTCCGATAGATGCTCCTGCGTTCTCGAAGGTTACCTTTAAGTAAATCGTAAATCGAACAATAAATCGTAAATAGTAAATAGTTAAATAGTAAATTGGAATATGGATTTTGAAAGCAAGATTATTAGCCGTGACGTCAGTCAGATGTTGTGGGAGAGTGAAAAGACCGTTTCTACAGCTGAGAGTTGTACAGGTGGACGTATTGCTGAAGCAATGATGGCTGTTCCGGGAGCCTCGAAGTATTTCAAGGGAGGAATCATCTGTTATGTTGACGAGGTGAAAATCAATCTGTTGGGCGTCAGTCAAGAGCTGTTGAACGAAAAGACTGCTGTGTGTGAGGAGGTTGCCATTGACTTGGTGAAGGGAGCATGCAAGGCTTTGCATACTGACTATGCTGTTGCAGCAACGGGTGTTGCCGGTCCCACCGGAGGCACAAAGGATATTCCTGTAGGAACCATCTGGCTGGCATGCGGGTCTGCCGACCATGTGATAACCTGCAAGGTGGAGGAAGACCACGGGAGGGACATCAATTTGGCCATTGCAACGAACAAAGCCATGCAGATGTTTCTCGACTTTTTGAAGTCACAAAAAGACAAGGCAGAAGACTAAAAGGCACGAATTTACCGTAATAGGAAGACGCATGAGTTAAAAAATATTAAGAATGAGGATAATTCATAATTCATAATTCATAATTCGTAATTATTTTTGTACCTTTGCACCCTGTTTGGAATAAGTTAGTAAAAGGAATACAAAAAAAAGTAGATAGAAATGTCGAAAATTTGTCAAATCACGGGAAAGACGGCACAGCGCGGAAATAATGTGTCGCACTCAAAGCATCGCACAAAGCGCGTCTTTGATGTTAACCTGTTCAGCAAGAAGTTCTACTATGTAGAGGAGGAATGCTGGATTCAGTTGAAGATCAGCGCTGCTGGTTTGCGTTTAATTAACAAAGTAGGTCTCGACGCTGCCCTGAAGCAAGCAGTTGCCAAAGGTTATGTAGATTGGAAGGACATTAAAGTAATAGGAGATTAACAGACTATGGCAAGCAAGAAAGCAAAGGGTAACCGCGTACAGGTCATTCTGGAGTGTACAGAACACAAGAACTCTGGCATGCCGGGTACAAGCCGTTACATTACGACCAAGAATCGTAAGAACACTCCTGAGAGAATGGAACTCATGAAGTATAACCCCATCCTGAAGAAAATGACTCTTCACAAAGAGATTAAATAAGGCGTAAGGGTTAAAAGGTTTAAAGGTTAAAAAGTTAAAGTACTATGGCAAAGAAAACCGTTGCTACCCTCCATGAAGGTTCAAAGGATGGTCGCGCTTATACAAAGGTAATCAAGATGGTTAAGAGCCCCAAGACTGGTGCTTACGTCTTCGACGAGCAGATGGTTCCCAACGAGGCCGTTAAGGACTTCTTCAAGAACTAATCGTATAATGACAGGAATTAACAGGATTGCAGTTCAAAATGGGCTGCAATCCTGTTTTTTGTTTAAATAGGTCAAAGGTACCTTCGCCAGAAACTAAAAATCGATCATTTTATTTTGTAATTTGCGCGCTTATTCGTACCTTTGTACCATCAAATATTAGTATATGGGAATATTCGGATTTTTTAATAAGAACAAGAAAGAGACACTCGATAAGGGCTTGGAGAAAACCAAGACCAGTGTCTTTGATAAACTGACACGTGCCATTGCCGGTAAGTCAAAGGTTGATGACGAGGTGCTTGACGACCTCGAAGAGGTGCTTATTACAAGTGATGTCGGTGTGGAGACAACGTTGAAGGTCATCAGCCGTATCGAGGAACGTGTGGCTCGCGACAAATATGTGTCAACGAATGAGCTGAACGGTATTCTGCGAGAAGAGATTGCAGCGTTGCTGGCAGAGAACAACTCTGCCGACAATGCCGACTGGGATCTGCCGACAGACCACAAACCCTATGTCATCCTGGTTGTGGGTGTAAACGGCGTTGGCAAGACGACGACCATTGGTAAGCTGGCCTGGCAGTTCAAACAGGCAGGCAAGAAAGTCTATCTGGGTGCTGCCGATACTTTCCGTGCTGCCGCTGTCGAGCAGTTGTGTATCTGGGGTGAACGCGTCGGTGTTCCTGTTGTGAAGCAGCAGATGGGTTCCGACCCTGCGTCAGTGGCATTTGACACGTTGTCGAGTGCAAAGGCTAACAATGCCGATGTGGTGTTGATAGATACGGCAGGCCGCCTGCATAACAAGGTGGGGCTCATGAATGAGCTGAAGAAGATTAAGGAAGTGATGAAGAAGGTGCTTCCCGATGCCCCAGACGAGGTGCTGTTGGTATTGGACGGCTCTACAGGACAGAACGCCTTCGAGCAGGCCAAGCAGTTCTCTGCCGTGACTCAGATTACGTCATTGGCTATTACGAAGCTCGATGGAACGGCAAAGGGTGGTGTGGTTATCGGTATCAGCGACCAGTTGAAGGTACCTGTGAAGTACATCGGACTGGGTGAGGGTATGGAAGACCTGCAGCTGTTTGACCGTCGTCAGTTTGTGGATTCACTGTTTAAGAAAGAATAATGAAAAAGAAGATTTTTATTGAAGGTTTAGTGATAGGAATAGTATGTGGCGCTTTTGCAGCATATTTGTTCTTTATGATATAAAAAATCATCGCGCAGAATTTTGAAAACGATAGATTTCATATCACTCGGATGCTCAAAGAATCTGGTTGACAGTGAGCGGCTGATGGGTATGTGCGAGGCGAGAGGCTTTGCATGTACCCATGATAGTGAACAGCCCAAGGGCGACATTGTCGTTATCAATACCTGTGGCTTCATTGCCGATGCGAAAGAAGAGAGTATCAATACCATTCTGCAGTTTGTACAGGCCAAGAGTGAAGGTCGTGTCAAGCAGATCTACGTGATGGGGTGTCTGTCAGAACGTTATCTGGCAGACCTTGAAGCTGAGATTCCTGAAGTTGACGGCTGGTACGGCAAGTTCAACTATATGGAGCTGCTGGAAGACCTGGAGACCCAACCCCTTGCCCCTCCCTCTATGGAGGGGAGTGATTACTCAAATGTATTGGAACAAACTACTCCTCGCCCTATAGGGAGAGGATGGGAGAGGGTCTTGACCACTCCCTCGCATTATGCCTACCTGAAAATCAGTGAGGGATGTGACCGTCATTGTGCTTATTGCGCCATTCCCATCATAACGGGCCGACACAAGAGCCGGCCGATGGAGGAGATCCTTGACGAGGTGCGTTGGCTGGTCGGTCAGGGAGTGAAAGAGTTTCAGGTCATAGCTCAGGAGCTGACCTATTATGGTATTGATATCGATGGCAAACAACATATTGCAGAGCTGATAGACCGGATGGCTGACATTGACGGTGTGGAGTGGATACGGCTGCATTATGCCTATCCGGCCCATTTCCCCATGGATTTGCTGAAGGTGATGCGTGAACGTCAGAACGTTTGCAAGTACTTGGATATTGCCCTGCAGCATATCAGCGACTCTATGCTGACACGCATGCAGCGCCACTTTACCAAGCAGGAAACCTACGAACTGATAGAAGTCATGCGCCGTGAGGTGCCGGGGATTCATCTTCGCACGACACTCATGGTGGGCTTTCCAGGTGAGACAGACGATGACTTCAAAGAGCTGATGGACTTTGTGAAGTGGGCCCGTTTCGAACGTATGGGAGCCTTTGCCTATTCGGAAGAAGACGGCACGCCATCGGCAAAATTATATAAGGATGATGTACCCGAGGAAGTCAAGCAACAGCGCCTTGATCGTCTCATGCGCCTGCAACAACGAATAAGTAACGAGATAGAAGCTACGAAAATCGGTCAGGTGCTCAAGGTCATCATTGACCGCCGGGAAGGTGACTACTTTATCGGTCGAACGGAATACTGTTCACCTGAAGTAGATCCAGAAGTCCTGATTCCTGCCACTGAACCATTGGAGGCAGGACAATACTATGAAGTCAAGGTGACTGATGCAGAAGCATTCGACGTATTTGGAACAACGTTATTTTAACCGATATGAATAACAAGGAATTTATCAGTGAATTGTCGTCCCGTATGGGTTACAGTACAAGCGACACACAACGGTTAGTAACCAACCTGGTGAATGCCATGAGTGACGGTTTCCTGGAGGGTCAGGCTGTGACGGTACCAGGTTTCGGCACGTTTGAGGTAAAGAAGAAGATGGAACGTGTGATGGTGAATCCGTCAACAGGGCAGCGTATGCTGGTTCCACCAAAGCTCGTCCTGGGATTCAAGCCCAGTGCAACATGGAAGGACAAACTAAAGAGTGGAGGGCAAGAGTAATGGAGAAGATAACCATACAGGATATTTCGCGTATTCTTGTCGAGAAGAACGGGCTGAAGGTACGTGATGCCGAAAAGTTCGCGGCCACTATGTTTGCCGTCATTCGTGAGACACTGGAGAATAATCAGCCAGTCAAAGTACGTGGACTCGGCACATTCAAAATTATTGAGGTGGATTCACGCGAGAGTGTTAACGTGAATACTGGCGAGCGAGTGCTGATTGCCGGTCATGACAAGATCACCTTTACGCCTGACGCGACGATGAAGGAGCTGGTCAACAAGCCCTTCTCACAGTTTGAAACGGTGGTGCTTAACGAAGGCGTCGTGTTTGACGATGTTCCGGAAGAATCGCCAGAACCTGCAGAACCAATAGAACCAGAAGAATCGGCGAGTCTTGCAGAACCGACTGAACAAGTAGAACCGACTGAACAAGTAGAACCGACAGAACCAACTGAGTCAGTTGTGCCGCCTCCTCCAGTACCTGTTATGGCAGCTGAAATACCACCCATACCAGTTGTCGAGAAAGAAAAAGAGATTGTTCCAGAAACGGAAACACCAGTCAAAGAGCCTGTAGTCGAGCAGCCTGTGGTCAAAGAGCCTGTAGTTGAGCAGCCTGTGGTCGAAGAGCCTGTAGTTGAGCAGCCTGTAGTAGAACAAGCTCCTATACCAGAAAAGCGTACCCCTTTATATGAACAAGACTATAACGAGGAACGTAAAGGACGAGGCAAGCGTTGGCTGTTAAGTATTTTCGTAGTTCTTCTGTTGATGGCAGCTTCTGCTGCTGGCGGCTATTACTATGGCTATCAGCAAGGTAGCCGTATGATAGAGGTGACTGAAGTGGCAGAACCTGACAGCGCACTTTTGGCAACTGTTGATACCGTAGCTGTTGACCATGTGGCAACGGCACCGACTGATACAACTGCCACAGACGCAGAACCACCCTCAACGGCACCGCAACCCAAGGAGCCTGCAGCAGAGCAGCCTGCAGCCGCCAAGACAGAGAAACCCGCTGAAGCAGAAACCGACAAGTATGCCGAGATGGACCCACGAGTGAAGCACGGTGCCTATCGGATCATAGGTGAGGACTTCACGGTTAAGGTACGTCCAGGTGAGACGACGGCACGTATTGCCAAACGTACGCTGGGTGAAGGTATGGAGTGTTACATTGAGGTCTATAATGGTATCAAGTCGAACGCTGAACTGAAGGAAGGTCAGACAGTCATAATACCGAAACTGCAATGGAAAAAGAAAAAGAAAGTGACGCAGAAGTGATTGGATACTACCTGACCGAGTGAGAATATTTTAGATGATTTAATATTTATTACACGCGCAAAATGCTGTTATAACGTTGGAATTGCGTACTTTTGCACGTGCAAAACATAATTACGAAACGAAAAAACTATGGCAGAAGCTATTGACATTAGAGAACTGAATATACGAATTGAGCAGCAGAGCGCATTCGTAACGAACCTGACGACGGGCATGGACCGCGTCATCGTGGGTCAAAAACACTTGGTTGATACGTTGCTTATCTCTTTGTTGAGCGATGGTCACATCCTGCTGGAGGGTGTTCCTGGACTTGCCAAGACGTTGGCTATTAAGACATTGGCACAACTGATTGACGCGCAGTATTCGCGTATTCAGTTTACGCCCGACCTGTTGCCGGCCGACGTGATAGGTACGATGATCTATTCACAGAAAGATGAACGCTTCCAGGTGAAGAAAGGTCCGGTGTTTGCCAACTTTGTCCTGGCGGACGAAATCAACCGTGCTCCTGCAAAGGTACAGAGTGCCTTGCTCGAAGCGATGCAGGAGAAACAGGTGACCATTGGTTCTGAAACCTTCAGCCTGCCCAGCCCATTCCTTGTAATGGCTACGCAGAACCCTATCGAGCAGGAGGGAACGTATCCGCTTCCTGAGGCACAGACCGACCGTTTCATGATGAAGGTGATCATTGACTATCCTACGCTGGAGGAGGAGAAGAAGATTATCCGCGAGAACCTGGGCGGCTCGCTCCCCACTGTCACTCCTGTGACGACTGCCGACGAGATACTGCGTGCCCGTTCTGTGGTTCGTGAGGTCTATATCGACGAGAAGATTGAGCAGTACATTGCCGATATGGTGTTTGCCACGCGTTATCCTGACCGCTATGGACTGAAAGACATGAAGAACATGATTTCGTTCGGCGGCAGTCCCCGTGCTTCCATCAATCTTGCCAAGGCAAGCCGTGCCTATGCCTTCATCAAGCGTCGCGGCTATGTGGTGCCTGAGGATGTACGTGCCGTTGCTCATGATGTGCTGCGTCATCGCATTGGTCTGACCTACGAGGCAGAGGCATCGAATGTGACGAGCGAGGAAATCGTATCCAAGATTATCAACAAAGTGGAAGTTCCTTGAGGAATAGAAGGATTAAGTAATTGAAGAATGGAAGATGGAGACATCTGAAATCATCAAGAAAGTACGCAAGATAGAAATCAAGACTCGTGGACTGAGCTCCAATATCTTTGCGGGACAATACCATTCGGCGTTCAAGGGACGTGGTATGGCATTCTCGGAAGTGCGTGAGTATCAGTTTGGCGACGATGTCCGTGACATTGACTGGAACGTCACGGCTCGTTTCCATCGTCCCTATGTCAAGGTTTTTGAGGAGGAACGCGAGCTGACTGTCATGTTGCTGATTGACGTCAGCGGCAGTCTTGATTTCGGCACACAGCGTCAGATGAAGCGTGACATGGTGACCGAGATAGCTGCCACGCTGGCTTTCTCGGCTATCCAGAACAACGATAAGATTGGTGTTGTGTTCTTCTCTGACCATATCGAGAAATATATTCCGCCAAAGAAGGGCCGCAAACATATCCTTTATATTATCCGTGAGATGCTCGACTTCAAGCCTGAAAGTCGTCGTACTGACGTTCGTGGTGCATTGGAGTTTATGACCAGTGTGGCCAAGCGCCGCTGTACAGCCTTTGTGTTGAGCGACTTTTACGACAACGACGATTTCCTGCAACCGCTGACTATCTGTAACCGTAAGCACGACGTGGTGGCCATTCAGGTCTATGACCAGCGTGCAAGGGTGTTGCCAGACATTGGTCTGCTGCGGGTGGTGGATGCTGAAACAGGTCACGAGCAGTATATTGATACCTCGAGCCGTCGCCTGCGTGAGGCTCATACCCGCTATTTCATGCAGCGGCAGATGCAGTTGCGAGAGACATTCAACAAGAGTAATGTCGATCATGTGAGCATTGCCACCAACGAGGATTTTGTCAAGGCTTTGATGATGCTTTTCAAGCAAAGGAGCTAATGGGAAATGTAAAAGGGTAAAAAAAGAAAAGGTAAAAAAGGAAAATAGGAAACATGACAATACGAATAGCATACGAGGCAAGAATGGTAAAAAGTATTTTACTCTTTTACCTTTTTACCTTTTTACCTTTGCTTACGTTTGCCCAGACTTCGGTCGAGGCACGTATTGATTCCATTGAGATGCTGATGGGCGAGCAGGTGCATGTGACGCTTACCGTAACGGCTCCTGAAGGTGCCAGAATTGAGTTCCCGAAATATCAGCGAACACAACAGCTGACACCTGGCGTGGAGGTTATTGAGACCAAACAGTTAAGTGATAATATCCAGGTTCTTACGTTGACTTCGTTCGACGAGAACTTATACTATCTGCCGCCCTTTCCTGTAGTGGTCAATGGCGATACCTGCAAGAGCAAGAGTCTTGCCTTGAAGGTGATTGGCATCGATGTGGATACTACTCATTACGAGAAATTCTACGGTCCGAAGGATGTACAGGACAACCCGTTCCTGTGGAGCGAGTGGGCACCACTGTTCTGGCTTTCGGTCCTGATGCTGGTGCTGATGGCTCTCGGCTATTATCTCTATCTGCGTCTGCGTGACAACAAGCCTATCATAACATACGTCCGAGTTGTCAAGAAGCTGTTGCCTCACCAGAAGGCCATGAAGGAGATCGAGCAGATCAAGGCCGACAAGATGACGACATCGGAGAATCAGAAGGAATACTACACGAAGCTGACCGATACCATTCGCCGTTATATCGAGGAACGCTATGGCTTCTCTGCTATGGAGATGACCAGTTCGGAGATTATCGACCGTCTGGTTAGGCAGGGTGACCAGAAGGCCCTTGACGAGTTACGTGGTCTCTTCCAGACTGCCGACCTTGTGAAGTTTGCCAAGTATTCGACAATGCTCAACGAGAATGACATGAACCTGGTCAATGCTGTTGACTTCATCAATAGTACGAAGACGGAGAACATGCCGACCGAGGAGGTTATCCGTCCTCAGCTCTCGGAGGAAGACCAGCGTTCTGTGAAGACCCGCCGCATACTGAAGATAGCCATTGGCGTCATTGCGGTGGCTTCTGTCTCATTGCTGGGTTATGTGATATATGGCTTATGGCAGCTCGTAGCCCCTTAACTTGCTAATAGAAATGGAATTTGTAAATAAAGGATTTTTCTTTCTGCTCCTGTTGCTGATACCTTACATAATATGGTATCTGATGTTCAGGAAAAAGAGCGAACCGACCATACGGATGAGCGATACAAATGCCTATCGCTATGCGCCGCGCAGCTGGAAGGTGACGTTGATGCCGCTACAGTTGCTATTGCGTATTGCTGCCTTTGTGCTCATCGTCTTCGTGCTGGCACGCCCTCAGACCAGTAATTCCTGGAAAGACAGGACCGTTGAGGGCATCGACATCATGCTGGCTATTGATGTTTCGACTTCTATGCTGGCAGAAGACTTGACTCCCAACCGCATAGAAGCTGCCAAGAAGGTAGCTGCAGAATTTGTTGCCGACCGCCCGAATGACAATATCGGTCTGATCATCTTTGCCGGTGAGTCGTTCACGCAGTGTCCTATGACCATTGACCATGCGTCACTTCTGAACCTGCTTCATGGTGTACGTGCCGACATCGCAGCCCGTGGACTGATTCAGGACGGTACCGCCATAGGTATGGGACTGGCCAATGCCGTTGCCCGTCTGAAGGACTCGAAAGCCAAGAGCAAGGTTATCATCCTGCTGACCGACGGTAGTAACAACATGGGTGATATCTCGCCCATGACGGCAGCAGAGATTGCCAAGAGTCTTGGCATACGTGTCTATACCATCGGTGCCGGTACCAATGGTACTGCCCGTTACCCGATGCCTGTTGCAGGAGGCGTCCAGTATGTGAACCTGCCTGTAGAGATAGATACCAAGACGCTGAATGATATTGCCAATGCCACTGACGGCAAGTTCTATCGTGCCACCAACACACGTGAGCTACAGCAGATATATCGTGAGATTGACCAACTGGAGAAGACGAAGCTCAACGTCAAGCAGTACAGCAAGCGCTATGAGGCCTACCAGCCCTTTGCCCTTGCCGCCATTCTGGTGCTGCTGCTTGAATTGTTGCTACGTGTCACCATATTTAGGAGGATACCATCATGAACAGATACTTTGAAGACCCTGCATATCTCTGGCTGTTAGTGCTGGTACCAGTGCTTGCGGCAATCTTCTTCCTGATGCGGCACCGTCAGAAGCGCAAGCTACGTCAGTTTGGAGACCTTGAACTGGTACGCCAATTGATGCCCGATGTTTCCCGCTGGCGTGCAATGGCCAAATACGGTCTGTTGCTGGGCTCCCTCACATTGCTCATCATCGCCTTCGCCCGTCCACATTGGGGTTCTGGCATGAAGACGGAGAAGCGTAAGGGTATTGAAACCATCATTGCTATGGATATTTCCAACTCCATGCGTGCCCAGGATGTGACACCCAGTCGCCTTGACCGATCGAAGATGATGGTGGAAAACCTTGTAGATAAGTTCTCTAACGACAAGATCGGGCTTATCGTCTTTGCCGGCGATGCCTTTGTACAGCTGCCGATGACCAGCGACTACGTTTCGGCCAAGATGTTCCTCAGCAGCATTGATCCGTCGATGATTGCCACTCAGGGTACTGATATAGCTGCTGCCATCAATATGGCTATCCACAGCTTCAGTCAGGACGATAAGGTGGGAAAGGCCATTATCGTCATTACCGACGGCGAGGATCATGAGGGTGGTGCCGTCGAGGCAGCCGAAGATGCCAGGAAACGTGGTATGCGTGTCTATGTCCTTGGTGTCGGTTCAACAGGTGGAGCACCGGTTCCCGATCCGTCAACAGGAAAATACATGTTTGACGAGACGGGCAACACCGTCATGTCAGCCCTGAACGAGTCCATGTGTAAGCAGATTGCACAGGCCGGTGGTGGAGTCTATATTCATGTACAAAACGGCTATGCCGCCCAGGAGCAGCTGAATAACGAACTCGACAAGCTCTCGAAGAACGAGATTTCTGTGGAGGTATATAACAGCTACGACGAATACTTTGTGTATTTCGCACTGGCTGCACTTCTCTTGCTCATTGCCGAGGTTGTCCTCCTGGAGCGTAAGAATCCGTTGTTAAAGAATGTCCATCTGTTCAAGAGTAGAAAGAAAGAGTCGCTGGCTGCGAAGTTGCTACTGGCATTACTCGTTGCCCAGTTCTCTGTGGTTGCTGCTTCTGCTCAGACTGACCGCCAGTTGATACGACAGGGTAACAAGCATTTCCGTGCTGGTCGCTATGCTGATGCCGAGGTGCTTTATCGTAAGGCAGAGGAGCTGAATAAGAACAATCCGCAGGCGGTTTATAATCTGGGTAACGCCTTGATGGCACAGAAGAAAGACTCCGCCGCCATCGTCCAGTTCCAGAAGGCCGCACGCATGGAGACCAATCCCCAGCGTAAGTATCTGGCTTTTCATAACATCGGTGTTATCTGTCAGAGTCGTATGATGCTGAAGGATGCCATTGAAGCCTATAAGGAAGCGCTTCGCTTGAACCCGCACGATGACGAGACACGCTATAACCTTGAGCTATGTAAGCGTCAGCAGAAGAATCAGCCGCAAAACAACAACAGCGACAACAAGAAGGACGACAAGCAGGAAAAGAAGCAAGACCAGCAGCAACAGCAGCAAAAGAAAGAGGAGGACAAGCAGGACAAGAACGAACAGGAGCAGCCCAAGCCACAGATGAGCAAGGACAATGCCGAGCAACTGCTGAATGCTGCGCTGCAACAGGAACGGCAGACTCAGAAGCGTATGCAGGAACAGCAGCGCAGAAGTAGCCGTCGCCGCCTGAGGAAGAACTGGTAGGGTAAGGTGAAAAAGTGAAAAGGTGAAAAAGTTAATTGTAACGAAGATGAAACGTGATATATATCATAAGGTAGAAGGCTGGGTAAAATTGTTTTTATCTTTTTACCTTTTTACCCTTTTACCTTTAAGCTTGACAGCCCAGTCTATCACGGGTAGCGCACCGGCTCAGGTTGCTGTTGGTGAGCAGTTCCGACTGACCTATACCATCAATTCCGACGATGTAGATGGCTTCCGTGCAGGCACTATTCCCAATGAATTTGAAGTGCTGATGGGACCCAGTACGTCGCGACAGTCCAGTTTCCAGATGATCAATGGACGTACCAGCAGTTCCACGTCCATCACTTACACTTATATCTTGAGTGCCACATCCAATGGTACATTTACCATTCCTCCTGCAAGGGCTACGGTAAACGGCAAGCATGTTACTTCCAACGTGTTGAGAATCAAGGTTTCGGGACAGGCGCAAAGCAACAGCGGCGGACAGCGTCAGCAGCAGGCACCCTCTGGAGTCCGCAATGCCGGTACGCCTATTTCGGGCAGCGACCTGTTTATCAAGGTCAGTGCCAACAAGAGCCGCGTCCACGAGCAGGAGCCAATCCTCTTGACCTACAAGGTCTATACGCTTGTTGAACTGACCTCGTTGAATGGAAAGATGCCCGACCTCAAGAGTTTCTATTCGCAGGAGATACCGCTCCCACAGCAGAAGAAGTTCACGGTCGAGAACGTCAATGGCCGTCCATATCGTACGGTTACATGGAGCCAGTATGTCATGTTCCCCCAGATGACTGGCAAGCTCGAGATTCCTCCCATCACGTTCGAGGGAATGGTCGTTCAGGCCAATCAGAACGTCGATCCCTTTGAGGCTTTCTTCAATGGCGGTTCCGGCTATGTGGAAGTAAAGAAGCAGATCAAGGCACCGGGCCTTACCGTTGAGGTGTTACCGCTTCCTGAACGTCCTGCCAACTTCTCGGGTGGAGTAGGGCGCTTCAACATCAAGGCTACGCTCGACAGTCATGAGGTGAAGGCTAACGACCCTGTTACGCTGAAGGTCACGGTGAGTGGTGTCGGCAACATGAAGCTGCTGAAAGAACCGGTGGTCAGCTTCCCGCAGGACTTCGACAAGTACGATGCCAAGCAGAACGAAAAGACCAAGCTGACGCCAAACGGTCTTGAGGGCAGCGTCACTTACGAGTTCCTTGCCGTTCCCCGTCATCAGGGCACCTACGACATTCCTCCCATTGAGTTCGTCTATTACGACACGCAGGAGAATGCCTACCGTACCATCAAGACCGAACCGCTCAAGCTCAATGTGGCTAAAGGCAGCGGCAGCGGCCGTTCAGGCGGCTATTCGGAGCAGCAGGAGATAGAACAGCTGAACAACGACATCCACTTCATCAAGACGGGTGATGCACGTCAGCACCAGACGGGCGACTACTTCTTCGGCTCTACAGGCTACTGGATAGCACTCGCCTTGCTGCTTCTGACGTTCATCTCGCTGTTTGTCATCTTCCGCCAGCGTGCCATCGACAATGCAAACATCGGTAAGATGCGTGGCAAGAAGGCCAACAAAGTGGCTGTGAAACGACTGAAGAAAGCCGACAAGCTGATGAAGGCCAACAAGCCTAACGAGTTCTACGACGAGGTGCTGCGTGCCCTGTGGGGCTATGTGGGCGACAAGCTCAACATTCCCGTAGAACAGCTCTCGCGTGATAACATTACTCAGCGACTCTCCGAACGTAATGTCGATGAGGCTACCATCGGCCAGTTCATCGGTGCACTCGACGAGTGTGAGTTCGAACGCTATGCCCCTGGTGATGCCAAGGGTAACATGAGCAAGACGTACAATGCTGCTGTTACGGCTATCACACACATCGACGGGAAGATTAAAAAATTGAAGAATTAAGGAATGGTAATAATTATGAAGCGGTTGATTTTCATTTTTTCATTGTTTCATTTTTTAATTGTGACAGCCCATGCCGTCACCAAGCAGGAGGCCGACTCCGCTTATACCCAACAGCACTATCAGGAGGCTGTCAAGGCTTATGAGGCGTTGCTCGAACAAGGCGTCAGCGCAGACCTCTACTATAATCTCGGTAATGCCTATTACCGTTCCGACAACATCACACGGGCCATTCTCAACTATGAGCGGGCACTGTTGTTGTCGCCAGGTGACGGTGACATCCGCCACAACCTCCAGCTGGCCCGTCAGAAGACGACAGACAAGCTGGCTCCAGGAGCCGACTTCTTCCTCGTAACCTGGTACAGGTCAATCGTCAACATCATGGGTGTCGATGCCTGGGCATGGACAGCACTCGTCGTGCTTGCACTGGCTGTCGTGCTGTTCCTTGTCTATCTGTTCTCACAACGCGTCGCCCTGCAGAAACTGGGGTTCTTCGGTGCTGCGCTCATGGTTGTACTGTTCCTGCTGGCCAACCTCTTTGCATACCAGCAGAAACAGGTGCTGACCAATCGTACCGGAGCTATAGTCATTGCTGCAGAGACCAGCGTCAAGAGCACACCGGCACAGAACGGTACTGATCTCTTCAAGCTACACGAAGGCACTAAAGTCGAAATAACCGACGACTCCATGAAGGACTGGAAAGAAGTGCGGTTGCTAGACGGTAAGCAGGGGTGGATTTCTGTAAACGGAATCGAAAGGATCTAAGATGGAAGAGCTGATACAATTTGACAAGCAACTGCTGCTGATGCTCAATGGCAGCGACTCCACCTTCCTCGACGGTGTGGTGCTGACGCTGACCAATGCCTTAACGTGGCTTCCACTCTACCTCTCCCTCTTGTATGTGGTCGTCAAGAACCTCAATCAAACCTCAAACTTCAAGAAGCCTCAAGCCCTAAGCCTCAAGCCTCAAACCTTAAACCTCCTTCTCATCCTTGCCAGTGCAGGTCTGTTGGTGCTGTTGGCTGGCACCGTTGACGATGAGATTGTCAAGCCTTTGGTGGCTCGTTGGAGGCCTACCCATGATCCGGAGATAGGCTCACTGGTCGATGTTGTCAATGACTATCGCGGTGGCAGATACGGATTCTTCTCGGCACACGCCTCCAATACCTTCAGCATCGCTGTGTTCTTCAGCCTTCTGATACGTGCCCGCAGCCTCACCATCGCCATGATGATCTATTCGTTAACCAACTGCTGGACACGTATGTATCTGGGTGTCCACTTCCCTGGTGACATCACCGTGGGACTCATTTGGGGTGCCATTGTGGGTTTCAGCGTCTATATGCTCTACCGTCATGTTCGTGGCCGCTGGCTTGACAATTCCGGTATCACCGCCGAAGGCTTCACCTCCACTGGCTACGAGTATCGTACCGTCTATGTTGTTCCGATAGTCCTTACCCTCACTTTCGTCTATGCCTTCGTTCGTGCCTGGCTCATCATGGACGGCATCCACTGAACAACACCCTGCCACATCCCGTTAGGACATACAAAAATTCCCGTAACCATCTTTCAGGCTGCGGGAACTTTCTTTTTTCTCCTCCCCCTCGGGGGAGGTCAGGAGGGGAGTCTTACGGCTCCTCTGGCTCCTCCTCCTCCTCGGGTTCTGGAGTACGGTCAGAGACCAGCGAGTTGACGTTGATGAACTTGGCCTTCTTGAGGAACTCACGGCTGGAGATGTTCAGCTCCTGCTCCTGTTCAGGGAGGAAGCGGATGTGGAGCGCCTTGATGTGCTCACTCACGTTATAGTCCTCCTTGGTCTCTGCGCCGCCTCCGGTGTTCTCGATGGTGGTGTAGAAGATTCCCAGACCGTCAATCTTCACCTTCTTGCTCTCCAGGAGCATCTCGATGAGACAGCTGCGGAACTTCTCCAGCACGCCGAGTACCACGTCGGTGGTATAGACAGAGCCATGCTCACTGATGTGCTGCGCCATCTGACGCGTGTTCAGGATCTCCATGGCCTTCGAGTGCCCGAACCACTTACCGTAGGAGGGAGCTCCAGAGGTCTTGTTCTCCCTCACTTCATACATAATCTTTGCCATAACTTTGTGTGTTTTTTATGGTATTAGATCTCGTTCGACCAGCTACATCGGGTGGCCGATTCCCGCTGTATTTCTACTCTACAAAGGTACAAAAAATTCTTGAAACCACCAAACTTTTTCCCCTCTTTTTGCTTGGTTGTTTAAGTAATATTTCGTATCTTTGCCAACGAAAAAGAAAATAAACGATGACACAGTTAGTGATTACTTTAAAAGACCAGTCGTATCTGCCCAATATCCGACGGATAGAAAAGTCATTCGTGGGCGTGGAAAAGGTTTCGACTGCAAATACTGCCGACAAACCGAAGAAGCGCCTCTCGCGCTATGAGCAGTCATTGCTTGACGCCAAGGAAGGTCGTGTCAATTCGTACGAGAGCAGTGAGGACTTTTTTAAGAAAATGGGAATCTGATGTACAAAATCAAAAGTTACGTCAAGGACACATATAGATAAAGGTGACAATGAGAAGAATACTATTTGGAATAATGCTGAGTCTAATGTCGGCTTTGGTCTATTCACAAAATGTGACAGTCAGACGCGACACAACGATTTTCCATGATGTTAAAGAGGTCATGATTATTACGACAGATTCAGCGCAGACGGTTAGGCTGGCGTGTAAGATGGGAGGTTGTTTGCTTGGTGGCGACCCACATACTGACAAGGTTTACGAGAAAACGACAAGTATTAGCGATTCTATTCTATCTGCAACGTCTAAGTTCTATCTTGCACCTGTAGAAGTAGAACCAGACACTGATGAAGTGAAAATACACACACATTTTGCAATTGGATTAACTGCACCAACGAATGTGCCCAATTCCATGAGCTTCAATACCTGGGAGTCTGTGGAGCTCATGTGGACAATAGGACAAATTGATTATACGCCAAGGAATTGCTTACAGACATATTCGGTAGGACTGGGAGTTACGTGGCACAACTTCTTCCTGAAGACCAATAAGATGTTCACCAAAAATGAAAACGGATACATCGATTTGGCGGATTTTCCTGATGGTGCAGAAAGAAGATGGTCAAACATGCATTACTGGAGTCTTTCCGTTCCATTGCTTTTCACCCAAAGGTTTGACCGCCGTGGATTATTCAAACTGACTGTAGGAGCTATTGTCAATTATAACAAGTCGGGCTATATTAAGAACACCTATGAACTCAATCAATTAGAATACGACATCAGGACTAAAGAAATAGAAAACCGTCCTGTAACGGTTGATTTAATTGGAATCATGAAGATATATGGGATTGGCCTTTACTGTAGGTATTCTCCTTTCAGTGTATTGAAAGACAATTACGGCCCGCAGTTCCATTCTCTTTCTTTTGGACTGTATTTCTAAAAAAGTACACACAGGTCCCTGTTGTGTGTGATGCTTTATTTATCCCAAAGACGCTCAAACTCCTCAGCCTCTATCATGTGATGTGGTTTAAGTTGGTCAAGTAGGTTTTCATCTCTCATTTTCTTGAGTGCTATAGCGAGACGGCTGGATTCCTCGCTTATTCCTTCTTGTGCCGAAAGGCGCTCCACTGCACCGTCCGTTTCGACCAACAATGCTCTAACGAGATTGAAGTGGAAGGTTTCTAAATACAAAGTGTCATTATCAACATAGAATTTACTGAATATATGCTCGTTGTAGTCTTCCTTTGACATATCGACAAAGACACCCCTGATTTTACGGATGCTCTCTGGTGTAGCATTGCGCTTCATCAGCCAGACAGTAGCACAAAACCTGAGGGTGCTTTCCTGCGGTGAAACAATCGCTTCAAGTGGTATTTGCGTCTGTTCCATCCGCGTTTGAAACTGGTATTTCCGCTCTTCGTATTCTTTCGAATAACATCTGGGATTAGTGTACATAGTTGTTATAGCATAGAATCTTTTTTCTTTTATATTGTAGTGGAAAGATATTATATTGTCTTTGTCGAACAGGTCTATAGTCTGTTTAACAGTATTGAAGTGAGATTTTAACGTCTTATAGTGGTTAGGCGACATAGCCTTCAATCTGCGATATATCCAGAAATTATCCATACTCTTCCATAGAATCAATAGGAGTAGCACCGAGAATATACCAAGCACAACAAAACTATCTGGAGAACGATCCAACAGCGCATAAACGCATATAGCCAGACAAAAGCCCATCGCAATGAGTGGCGGGTATAGTATCTTATTCATAATGTATGTAAAAACAGTTCAGAATCCTCTTGCGTAATAACTGCGAGTGATGTAGGGCGAAGGCTCGTAATAGGCACTACAATTATAGTTGTCTATTGTTTCGCAAATAGGATGATTGTAAACTCTGAGGATAGCATCGGCGAAATCTTCGTCTTGCTGTATGGTACTTAGCACCAGTCGTTTATATACCTTTCCCATTTGCGTTGGAGTAGGAATTTTCGGACAAAGATTTGAATCAACCTTCGTCACATCATAACTTCCCTCTTTTAGCTGGTACTCATCAATCCAATCGGAGGCTACGGCCAGAGGGTTCCCAGAATGGAGAACATCGGCCAGCGACAATTTCTTTGCCAGTTCATCATGCCCCATAGCATTGGCAACGTATTTTTCCGGCTGTTTCAACTGCCTTGCAATCCGCTCAATCATATAGCAGACAAAATACAGGTCATCCGTCCGTACCATTTCTTCAGGGAAATACACGTTTGTCATAGTCTGATACTCCTTTCATATGTTGTATCCTTCATCGCTGCAAAGATACAAACAATAATCCAAACAACAAAATATTAATTAAGAAAAAAGTAGATGGTTATTATTATCATTCCCCCGCCACTCTGAACGAATCGGAATGACGGGGGAGGATGTGTTGGGGAGTTTACCACTTTACCACATTACCACATTACCACAAAAATGACGATACCGACAACCCGCTGCCTCCCCAAAAACGAGCCACCGACTCAGGCACGACGAGCCGTAGGGTCAAGGACGACGAGCCTACGGGTCATTGCCCCTGACCCTACGGGTGGTAAACAAAGAAAACCGCAGGACTGGGTCCTGCGGTTCATTCTCTCGATTAGTTCGTAAAACTAATTACTCAGCGGTAGCAGTTGTGTCAACGGCAGCTGAGTCAACGGGAGCAGCGCTAGTGGTGTCAACAACCTCAACGTTAGTGGAGTCAACTTTCTCAGGAGCGGGCTTGTTAGCGTTGTTGCAAGATGCAAAAGAGATAGCTGCCATAGCTACGAACATAAATACTAATTTCTTCATTTTCTTTGCTTTTTTAATCTGTAAAACAATCATTTGTTTATTAAAACGATGCAAAGGTATATATTTTTTCAATACGTTGTATCTTTTTTTAGCACTTTTTTTTACCCTTTTTTGTAACTTTTTTGCAATTAACTGCAAGTCAGGCGGTTACGAAATGTTAAATTTTTATATAAAAATGGGTCTTAACGAATATTCGTGGGTTTTTTGTAAATATGTCGAAAATTATGTGTACCTTTGCGCGTACATTTTTATATATATAAGGACAGATGATCGACACTTCGGTTTTTCAAGGCAAAAGGGCTGCCTATTTCACGCTGGGTTGCAAGCTGAACTTCTCTGAGACATCCACCTTTGGCAAGATGCTTCAGGAGATGGGCGTGCGTACTGCCCGCAAGGGTGAGCCTGCCGATATCTGCCTGATCAACACCTGTTCCGTAACCGATGTGGCTGACCATAAGTGCCGGCAGGCCATCCACCGCCTGGTGCGTGAGAATCCAGGTGCCTTTGTGGTGGTGACGGGCTGCTATGCCCAGCTGAAGCCTGAGACCGTGAGTAGGATAGAGGGCGTTGACCTGGTGTTGGGTTCCAATGAGAAGGCTAACCTCATACAGTTCCTTTCCGAGGCTTTCGTCAATCGCGCTGCGGACAGCTCACGACCTGTCGGCGGCACGGCTCCCTACAGGACGGTGAAGACGAAGGACATCAAGCTGTTTGCCCCCAGTTGTTCGCGTGGCAACCGCACCCGTTATTTCCTCAAGGTGCAGGATGGCTGCGACTATTTCTGCACTTACTGTACCATTCCCTACGCCCGTGGCTTCAGCCGCAATCCCACCATTGCCTCCCTGGTTGAGCAGGCGAGGGAGGCTGCTGCCGAGGGTGGCCATGAGATAGTGCTGACGGGTGTCAATATCGGTGACTTCGGAAAGACGACCGGCGAGAGCTTCCTGGACCTGGTGAAGGCCCTCGACGCTGTGGAGGGCATCAGCAGGTATCGTATCAGCAGCTTGGAGCCGGACCTGTTGAGCGACGGGCTGATTGACTATTGTGCGACGAGCCGTGCCTTCATGCCTCATTTCCACATCCCGCTGCAGAGCGGCAGCGATACTGTCCTGAAGCTGATGCACCGCCATTATGACCGTCAGTTGTTTGCGGACAAGATCCTGCGTATCAAGGAGGTGATGCCCGATGCCTTCATCGGTGTCGATGTGATGGTGGGCTGCCGTGGTGAGACGCCGGCGTGTTTTGAGGAGACCTACGACTTCCTCTGTTCGCTCGACGTTACCCAGCTGCATGTCTTCCCGTACTCAGAACGTCCGGGCACGTCGGCGCTCAAGATTCCCTACGTCGTTGATGAACAGGAGAAGAAGCTGCGCAGCAAACGCCTGCTCGACCTCTCCGACCAGAAGACGGAGGCTTTCTATGCACGGCATATCGGACAAGAGGCAGAGGTGCTCTTCGAGAAAGCCTCGCGTGGACGTGCCATGCATGGCTTTACGCGTAACTATGTCCGTGTGGAACTGCCGCCAGCCTTGGCACGTGAGGAATACGACAATCAGCTGATGACCGTCTGTCTGGGGGATTTCAATCATGACAAGACGGCGCTGACTGTGAAACATCAAAATGAGAAAAAATGAGAGATAAGGTCGCTATAGTTATTCTGAACTGGAACGGGGCGCGGATGTTGCAGCAATATATGCCGTCCGTGCTGCAATACTCACGTGACGAGGCTGTGGTCTATGTGGCAGACAACGCATCGACAGACTTCTCTATGGATGTGTTGCTGTCGAGGTTTCCCGAATGCAAGGTCATCGAGCTGGACAGGAACTGGGGCTTTGCCGACGGGTATAACAAGGCCCTGGAACGGATTGAGGCAGAGTATTATCTGCTGCTGAACAGCGACATAGAGGTGACGCACCACTGGCTTACGCCGCTCATTGAGTTCATGGATGCACATCCGGATGTGGCCGCCTGCCAGCCCAAGCTGCTTTCCGTTGCCGACAAGGACCGCTTCGAGTATGCCGGTGCCGGCGGCGGATTCCTGGACCGTTACGGCTATCCCTTCTGCAGAGGAAGGGTGTTCGAGACGGTGGAACGCGACAACGGACAGTACGACACTGTGCAGGATCTGCTCTGGGCGACGGGTGCTGCCCTGATGATCCGCTCCAGGGACTACTGGGAGGCTGGCGGACTTGACGGACGGTTCTTTGCCCACAACGAGGAGATAGACCTCTGCTGGCGGCTGCGCATCAGGGGACGGCGCATCTGCTGTGTGCCTGATTCCCAGGTCTATCATCTCGGAGGCGGCACGCTGCCCAAGGGAAATCCCATGAAGACCTACCTGAACTTCCGCAATAACCTGACGATGCTTTACAAGTGCCTGCCTGACAGCGAACTGGCTCCCGTCATGCGCATGCGCTGGTGGCTCGACTATCTGGCTGCGTGGGAGATGTTGCTGCTGAAGCATAGCTGGGGTGACTTCCGTGCCGTATGGCGTGCCAGACATGACTTCAAGAAATGGCGCAAGGACTTTGCTGCCGACCGTGCCGCCATCCGGCAGTCGCGTGTGGCTGACCTGATTCCCGAACGGCGGGGATTCTCGCTGCTCTGGCAGTATTACGTCAAAGGCAGGAAGACGTATGAGAGCCTTCCTGAAAGATGAAGAGTACAGACGATATGAAAAAGAATACACCTATTTATATTATAGAAGAGGAGCGGCTGCGCAGGAACCTGGAGCTGATCCGTGAAGTGGCAAGGCGTACTGACGCCGAGTGGATACTGGCTTTCAAGGCCTTTGCGCTGTGGAAGACGTTTCCCGTGTTCCGTGAGTACATCAGCAGTACGACGGCCAGCTCCTTGTCTGAGGCGCGACTGGCGCTGGAGGAGTTCGGTGCCAAGTGCCACACGTTTTCTCCTGCCTATACCGATGAGGAGTTTGATGACATCGTGCGCTGTTCGTCGCACCTCACGTTCAACTCCCTGACGCAGTATGAGCGGCTGCACGGCAGGGTGAGGGACTGCTCGATAGGTCTGCGCATCAATCCCGAGTATTCCGAAGTGGGCACGGCACTCTATAACCCCTGTGCCCCGGGCACGCGCTTCGGGCTGAGTGCCGACAAGCTGCCGCAGCAGTTGCCTTCGGATGTGGAAGGCTTCCATTGCCATTGTCATTGTGAGAGTGGGGCAGACGTGTTCCTCAGGACATTGGGGCATATCGAGGAGAAGTTCTCGAAATGGTTTCCACAGCTGCGCTGGATCAACTTCGGCGGCGGTCATCTGGTGACGCGCAAGGACTACGACATAGAGCTGCTGGTCGATACCATGCAGGCGTTTCATGCCCGATGGCCTCACCTGAAAGTCATCTTCGAACCGGGTAGCGCCTTCGCGTGGCAGACAGGGCCGCTGGTCAGCCATGTCGTCGATGTGGTGGAGGATAAGGGCATCCGTACCGCCATCCTGGACGTCAGCTTCACCTGTCACATGCCCGACTGTCTGGAAATGCCGTATATGCCGGAGGTGAGGGGAAGCCTCCCCCTATGCCCTTCCGAAGGAGGGGAGGTTCAGGAGCCCGCCGAACAGAAAGGCTTCTCCTATCGTCTTGGCGGCAACAGCTGTCTGGCGGGTGACTTCATGGGTATGTGGAACTTCGACCGCGAGCTGCAGGTGGGCGAGGAAGTCATCTTTGAGGACATGATACACTATACGACCGTCAAGACCAATATGTTCAACGGCATTTCCCATCCCTCCATCGGTATGCTTCATACGGACGGAAGGCTTGAGATTCTGCGTGAATTTGGCTATGAAGACTATCGAAATAGGATGGATTGAAAATTTTTTCGCAAAAAAGTAGCAGAAAAATTTGTCAGTTCCGAAAAAAGCATTACCTTTGCATCCGCAATCGAGAGAGATAGCCTGAAGATGCGGAATTTTCGTGCAAACGAGAGCAGCAAGTTCACTTGATGCCGAGTGCCGCCGAAAATGCCGGCTTTTCGAAGAAAAGGCGGAAATAGCTCAGTTGGTAGAGCACAACCTTGCCAAGGTTGGGGTCGCGGGTCCGAGTCCCGTTTTCCGCTCCACATTTTGAACA